>CAMLIF010000030.1 GCA_946479985.1 uncultured Flavobacteriales bacterium | reverse complement strand
TTTTTTGAAATTAACATACGACTGCTGTTCAAGACTTGACATAACCGCAATAGTATAAAGAACCGCTAAGAAAGGAGAACGCTAAGCTTGTTGTCAGACGATGTCAGACAACACATAAGCCACACAAATAGTTGTCTTTAGAAGTTACGAAAATGATAATCTCTAATCCCAATAGCCGGCCATGGCTGGTTGTTCTTTGCGATCTTTTTTCTTTGCGGTTCATAAAAAGAGAAGGGCTTAAAACCGCAGAGAAAAGAAGGGCGCAAAGGTGTTAAAGCGAACCATGCGGGTAAAATAAATCACCCAGTGAGATCCGGGACTAGTCATTCTTTAAAAAAGTCCTGTCTGCCGAAGCAAACAGGACTTTCACAATTGATGGTATTCACGGTATTAAGATCTATTCGGCTACGTATATAATTTCCAAGGAACCTCTGTTCCAGTAATGCATATTTGAACCGCTCCACATACGTACCTCCTGCGGGAATAATGCCTGAATTTCAGGAATGTATTCTTTGGTGTTCACTGTATCATATAACGAATTATTTTGCCAGATAGTATTATTGATTATTGCCGGGCCGGTAACATCCAGCAGAATTCCTCCCTTGTAGTCCTTTTCCTTATAGATGATCAAACGGGTGTTTGCCGGAACCGCAATTCCGTCAAAAGTTTGAGCGTCGGCTTTAGGGATATCCGTTGCCAGGGAATTGTATTTTCCGTAGCTCAGAAAATTCGAATATCCGTCTTCTTCAAAAGCAGCAGAGATCCCGGTAATCTCATGAACATCAGCGATCAGCCCGCCGCTGAAGTGCACTTGCTTTTTTCCAAACCGGGAATGAACAAACTCGGCCTTTGCACGCACTATCGCATCCGCTTTCGCAATAGAATCTTGCTGAGCCTGTTTTGCCTGCAGCGCTTTGATCTGAGTCAACCGGTCTTTGGAATACGAATCGAATTTATTGTCGGCAACCACCTGGTAAAGAATTGCCGCATCGCTGTATCGTTTTGCGACAAAGAAATTATCCGCATTCGTGATCAGTGTTTTCTCTTCTTCAACGGTCATTACCGGCGGTGTGCTTAACTTGTCGCCCTGCTCAACACGAGAAAACATCTGCGACTGCACGGTTCTTACAATTGTTCTTGCTTCGGCGTTGTTATCCCTGTCGCGACTTTGGTTATAAACCGACGGATCTTTCTCAAAAGCCTCGGCCGGATCAGCAGGGGTGCGTTGTGTAACTTGCGCACTGGAATATGCTGAGAAACCAACCAAAACCAAAAGAGTAAAAATCTGTTTCATATTCAGTTATTTAAAGTGCGATAATATCCATAGAACCGCCAATCCAAGTTTTCATGTCGGTTTTACTCCAGCTCCGAACGGATGCCGGGTAATTCATTTCCAACGGGCCGATAAATGCTTTCGTTTGAACTTCCATGGCGTCGGGGACATCTTTGTAAGTCATATTATTGATAATAGCCGGACCGGTTATGTCTAACAAAACTTCGCCTTTGAAATTCGGAAGCTTGTATATCAGAATACGGGTATTTGGCGGAACGGCGATTCCATCAAGCGTTTGATAATTGGAATAGATCAGCGTTTCATTAATGGAGTTGTATTTCCCCGGTTTCACAAAGTCGGAATACGGATCATTTGAAAAAGCTTTGGAGGAAAGTGTCTCAACGCGACTGTCGGAAATAAGAAGCCCGCTGAATTGCACTTGTTTGGAATGTTCCTGGTCGAACTTCACTTTTGTGATCTGGTCTTTCGGATATTGGTCGCCGCGTTTTGCGATTGCCAGGTTATAGGTTTCAATTGCTTTATCGTAATTCAGCTGGTTGTAAAGGCTGTCGGCTTTGTCAATCAGGAGTTGGTATTCGTCGTTGTTCTTACGGGCTATTTCAGCGTTTGCTCTGGCAATCTGATCGCGTACGTATTGTTCTTCCTTAATTGCGAGTGCCTGGTTGTAGAGATCAATTGCTTTTGCATATTCTCCTTCTTTAAAACGTGCATCAGCTTCAGAAACAGTTAAGAAATATATTTCCTCCTGTTCCTCCTGTTCTTTTTCTGCTTTCCGTTGTTCGCTGGTTTGCTTGATTTCCCGCCCCAGTGTTCCAACCGTTCCAAATACAAACGGAATATTTCCCTGGGCAAAGCCGGATGAGAAGGAAAACAACAACGTAATAAGAGTAACAATTCTAATCATAAAGCGAAAAGACGGGATTTAACAAATTTTGTGCCACGGTTCGACACAACCACCTGCCGCGGGCACTCAGCGTGACACGAACTTCTATCTACTTCGTCGGATTCGCTATGCGCGGCCTCCAACACAGCCCTGTTGAGCGAGGTACAAGAAACCTCCACAAACTTGTATTCACAAAAGACATTTTATCACTATTTTTGAGTCCTTCAATTTATAGTCCATGCTCAAATCAATATTAGCTCTATCTGCCACACTACTCTTTCAATTTTCTGCAAACTCCCAAAGCTATTCGTTTGATTGGGTCAATACGCATGGAAATCCGAATGGTAACGACGAAGCTAAAAAGATTGTCACCGACTCACAGAATAATGTTTACGTTGCCGGATATTTCCGGGATACCGTAGATTTTGATCCCGGGACCGGAATTTTCGAACTGACATCCCCAAATACTCAGGCATCATACATTCAGAAACTGGATGCAGAGGGAAACCTGATCTGGGCGAAGAAAATTCAAAACGGGGGCTCTATAACAATAAACTCCATCATTTTAGATGAACTCTCTAACATTATTGTCGGCGGAAAATTCTTTGGAACAGCTACGTTCACTTCAGCAACAGTAAACACAAGCATTACCAGCGGTGCTTCTTTCGATGCATTCGTACTTAAATTCGACAATGATTGTGAAATTCTATGGGCAAAATCGTTTGGTAACAGTGCAGAAGAAGACATACTCTACGATCTGACGGTTGATTCAGACGGGAATGTGTACTCCACCGGCATCTTCTCCAAAACAATCGATTTTGATCCGGGATCGGGAACATTCAGTGTAACCTCATCCAGTAATTCCCAGGACGTTTTCATTCATAAATTATCTGCAGACGGAGATTTCTCATGGGCCAAAAAGATTGGTAATTCCGGTTTTGACGAAGGAGTTGATATAGTATTTAAAAACTCACAGCTTTTTATTACAGGTTGGTTTCAAAATACGGTAGACTTTGATCCTTCTTCAGCAACATTCATTGTTCCTGGTGTTGGAAGCTCCGATGTCTTTTTGCTTTCATTACTGGAAAATGGAGATTTCAACTGGGCAAAAGCGTTTGGTTCTGTTTATACGGATAAAGGTGTTGGTTCTGTTCTGGATGAAAACGGAAACATCTACCTCACGGCAACATACGATAATGAAATTGATGTTGATCCCGGAACAGGAACGGTACTATTGCCAGCTCCGGGAAGCACCAGTTTTTTCGTGGTTAAACTGGATGCCTTGGGTGAATACGTCTGGGCACAACCATTTACAGGAACTTCTACTGTGTATTCGACAGCCATAGCTGTTCATCCGTCAAATGGAATTGTTGTTGGTGGTATGTTTGTTGAATTAGTAGATTTCGATCCGGGTGCAGGCACAAACGTATTACACGGGCAGGGCGAAGCAGATGTTTTTCTGGTTCAACTGGATGACAACGGAAATTATGTTTGGGCCGGGTCTTTCGGAAACGTCGGCAGCCCGTATAACGATTTACTCCGCGATGTACACATTGATTTAAACGGAGATTTGTATGCCGGCGGCAGATATAATTATTTAGTCGATTTTGATCCGGGACAAGGCACACACCCCGTGGATGATATTGGCTGGGGAGACATTTTTGTGTTGAAACTCAAATTCAGTAATGTGAGCGTCGCTGAAAATTCGCTTCACGGTTTAGTGGTTTATCCGAATCCTGCGCGTGACAGGATAACAATCAAGCTTGACAAGATTAAGAGCACAAAACTTAAAATTTACGATATGTCGGGAGTTATTGTGCGGGAAAAGGAACTCGTTACCGGAACTTCAGATATTGAGATTCATGATTTAGCTAGTGGGAGTTATCTGTTAGAAGTTACTTCCGGTTCAGAAGCGGTAAGACAGCTTATTATCAAACAATAGAATTTCAAATGCACAAAGTATTCTATGAAACCCCTAGAATGGAAATCGAAAAGAAGTGATGTTTTGGTCCTGGTTGGGCTTTATTTTCTTATCATAGCAGGGCTTCTTGTCCTGTTCGCTTTGAGAGGATCACGATACGACAGAACAGATTCGGCTGGCAAATTCCTGCAGCATCTTGCAAGTCCATCATACATTTTAATGGCGTTCATTTTCGGAGGGCTCGCATATTCACCGCTTTTCGCCTTCAGACACAAAGTCCCGAAAAAAATAATCCTCGATCAGGAGCAAGGCGTACTCATTATTCAGCGCCGTCATCTGAAAAAAGAACAATTGATTGCTCTTGACGGTATCGGATACGTTTATTATGAGCGCGGAATTTTTGTTGTGCTGGAAATCTACCATTCGTTTGAAACAAGCCGCCGGGGATTCATACGAAAACGGTTTCGTACTATCGCGGTGCCGTTTTGGGGAATGGCCATTAACCGCAGAGATCTGAAACAGATCGTTCAGCGTTTAAAAGAACATGGCGGAATAGAAGAACAACGAACAGAAAAGCGCAGTTTGTATGACTTAATGAATGATTGACAGAAATAGCAAGACCTCAATCCTATGTCAGAAATTGAGGTCTTTTTTGTTCGGAACCATGGAAGGATCTTACCCTCAAGAATCTTTCTTCTTTTTCTTAGGAACTTTCCCACCTTCCTCGCGCGCTTCCGAAAGTCCGATAGCAATTGCCTGCTTTTTGCTTGTTACCGTCTTGCCTGTACCTGTTTTTAATTTTCCTTCTTTCATTTCGTGCATGGCTTTTTCCACTTTTTCGCCAGCCTTTTTCCCATATTTTGCCATCTCCATATTATTAACGAAGCCATAAGCGACTGGTCAATTCTCTATTCGATTAAGAACCCCGCAAGAAAGAGTACCAATCCAGCAGCGATCATACCTACCGCGAAAATCAATGCCCACTTCAAAAACACAATGATTAGTTCGAAATTCTCACGTTTTTCCCTAACCGTCAGATCTTTTAAAATCTTCCTGAAGTGAAACACAAATCGTATAATGGGGAAACTTTTCTTTTCCTCTTTCTTTTCTCCGTCTGAATCAGAATCATCGTTTTCCTTATCATCCTTATGATCACCTTCCGTTTCATCTTCATTCCGTTTCAAACGGGCAACAACTTTATAATAAGAAAAGACGAAAATAACCGTATTTAATATCAATCCGGTTACCATTAACCAGATACCAACCAGCTGCAATGTATTCAGTTCCATTTCCATATTTCTAATTTAGATGCCTTTTTTTCCAAAAGCAAAAAATCCAAAAATTATGAAACAATTAGAATTTAAGTGTAAAACGGTATTTATTGAACCTGCTAATTTTACTACTCAAGTTGCAGCACAATCATTATCACCAATTACAGAGGTGAGTTTTGCTGGAGCCAGCTTAATTTAACGAGATAAGCTATGAAGCCGGAAAACAGACGAATTATATTGGGGACGCAAAGCGGTTACTACCTTTTGACAGGGTTGTGGCCGCTTCTGCACATCAGTAGTTTTATGGAAATAACCGGCTACAAAACCGATATCTGGCTGGTAAAAACAGTCGGAATATTAATTGTCTGCGCGGCAGTGGCTTTCATTGTTGATGTTCTTTACAAAGAAAACTCAGCAGCAATTGCCTTTCTCTCCGTCAGCAGCGCTATCGGACTCTTATCCATTGACATTTATTACAGCTTAACGAGTGAAATCAGTACTATTTACCTTATCGATGCAGCGCTTCAACTCATACTGATTGAAGCATGGGTTATCTTTTTCGGAAGAGGTTACTTCAGCAGATGGAGCAACCAAAAAGAAAATGAGCTGATTGACAGGATGTAGTGCCAAATTAACTTAAATGATCCTCCTGCACAGAACCGAATAACTTATCTTTAAATTGAGTCCTCATAAATGCAGGAAAAGGTTAAACCAGGTAAATTTTGAATGATGAAAACAGATGATAAAAATGTCCACAGCGACAGTATGAATGTAAACGACGACAGACCTGATAAAGGAGAAGGAAGCGATCATGATTCAATGAAAACGCTATCGTCATGTACGCGCAAACTTTCGTCAGAAGGCTACGTAGCACAGTTCAAGGCATCCAAAAACGGTTTGGAATCGTTGGAGACACATAAAGTATTTGCTCCAGAAGAAGTAAAGATCATTAACTTCTACCGCTTTGAAGGAGAATCGGACCCGTCGGACAATGCGATCCTTTACGCCATTGAAACTAACAGCGGTGAAAAAGGAACACTCACAGATGCCTACGGAGTTTACACCGATTTGAAAGTATCTGAATTCGTGAAACAGGTTGAGGAGATCCAAAAAGCGAATACGCTTCCGCCGGAAGAAGATTACGACGGAAGAGAAATTTTATAAAGAGTTTAAAGAGCCTTCATGTATTTGTACATGAAGGCTCTTTTTCATTAGAGTGAAACGCTCACTACAGCGAAGTGAGCAATATAAAGACTTTCATCGGCGCAAGCCGGCACAAAGCCTTTTCAATACCCGTTCAATGCGGATGAATCAATACACTATTCAAAATTATTAACCCTATCATTTCTTGTGGGTTACAATTAACTTTTGTAACTTTTCATAAACCCGCTATCACTTCATAACTACTACGCATCAGCCTTTGCATCTGATCATGTACACTATTGTATCATTAAAGCAAACTAGTTATGAAAAATTTCTTCGTTTTGATCATTCTCAGCGCTATCACTGCACCATTACTTGCCCAGGTGAAAATCGGCGACAATCCGAACACTATTAACGCCAATTCCATGCTCGAACTCGAGAGCACCAATAAAGGTTTTCTTCCACCGAGAGTTCCGTTAAACAGTCTTACCAGTTCAGCCCCTCTGACTGCCGCAGTTGCTGAAGGAACTGTGGTTTACAGCGATGGCGGTACATTACCTGATGGCTATTACTATTGGAACGCCACCAGATGGGTGATGCTCAGTGCCGGGCGCGACAATTTTGTTCTTGTAAAAACCGAAGCAGATTTCCCGGCTCCTGTAGCGGGTGTTATTACACTTACCGCAGGTACGGAATACGAGATCAACGGAACAATAACACTCAGCAACTCGATCAATCTGAACGGCTGTACCTTAAAAGGTGACGATTCCGGGAATGATAAACTGGTTTATACCGGAGTCGGTTCATTATTTACGGGAAATAAAACCGGGAATATCCGCTACCTTACAATGACAGCCGCTGCCGGAAGCATTTTCAATATAAATGCCGCTGCAACCCCGCAAAACATGATCGTACATAACTGTTTCTTCCTGGGATCTAATAGTATTGGAACAATTGCCGGAGTGGGCGGAACAGTTTTCTTTGCTACGGTGGCTTATTTCACCAATACAAATGGAATCACTTTTCAGGATGACAACAATGTTGTGTTAAACAATACGCTTTGGGACGAAACCAATTTCAACATTTATGAGCGCTTCACAGGAACATTTAACGTAGTACAGATTCTTGGCGGCGATCGGGTAACAACGTCTGCAAACTCGGCAACAGCACTTCATATCAGTGGAATAACAAGCATTAATGCAGGATCAGCCAAAGTAATCATGTTTGTAGGTACCGGAACCTATGTTACAGGAACGTTCACCAACGCCTGGGAAGTTGAAGCTACTGGTTTGAGTACACAAAAAGACGAAGTTGCCGGAGGAAACATGTATATCACAACACCTGCATTAACAGTTATAGCCGCTGTGAATACTCCTGTAAAAGTTCTGGGTACAACTACCTCTACAAACCTCTACCGGGTGACTCATCCTGCAAACAACCGGCTCACATATTCAGGAAGTAAAACGCGTTCTTTCCAGGTTTCATCCTCTATGAGTATCACACAGCCAAACAACAACCGGTATTTTTCATTCTATATAGCAAAAAACGGAGTGGTGATTCCCGAATCAAGGCAAGACATTAAAGTAGTGAGCAGCACCGACCAGGTCTCATTAACCATTGCTTGTCGTGTTACACTTGCTCCCGGCGATTATGTTGAAGTATGGGTAGAAAACCAGGCGGCAACATCCGATGTGACAGTTGAGACTATGAACCTTACCATGAAATAATACGAGCGCCATGAAAAGGTTAATCATAATAAGTTCAATATTCCTCTGCGGAGCAATTGAGGTAAGAGCACAGCTTACCAATTCGGGAAATATCCGGACTTTCTCAGGTGCGAACGTAACTATTTACGGAGATATAACCAATAACGGAGATATAGCCGACTCTGCAGCGCTGATCACTTTAGCCGGGTCCAGTCAGCAAACAATTGGCGGAACAGTTGTTATTACTTTCAAAAATCTGCTGCTCAACAATAGCAGTGCAACCGGTATTACGCTTGCTCAAACAATGAACGTTCGCGGAACATTGACATTTACAGACGGGTACCTCAATACAACGGCAGCAAATATTCTCAAACTAACAAGCACATCAACGGTGACCGATGCCAGCAACAGCAGTTTCGTTTCCGGGCCCGCAGTTAAAGCCGGGAATACTGCTTTTGTTTTCCCGGTGGGAAAAAATGTGGTTTATGCTCCAATCGCTATTTCTGCTCCGGCTGTTAGTACCGACGAGTTCAGCGCTGAATATTTCCAGGCATCGCCAAACGCACTTTACAGCACTTCCAGTCTGGAATCAGGACTTCATCATGTTTCGGAATGCGAATACTGGCTGCTTGACCGATCTACCGGAACTTCCAACGTGGCAGTAACCCTGAGTTGGGACACACGCAGCTGCGGAGTCACCAATTTGGCCGATTTACGCGTTACACGCTGGGACGGTACCAAATGGACCGATCAGGGAAACGGCGGAACAACCGGAACTATAACTGCCGGAACAGTTGTTTCTTCAGCAGCAATTACAGTCTTCAGTCCATTTACACTTGGAACGCTTACTACTGAAAATCCGTTACCGGTAGAACTTTTAGCATTTGCTGCCCAATGTGAGAACGAGCAGGTTGTACTTCGCTGGAGCACCGCAAGTGAAACCAACAATGATTTTTTCACCATAGAAATCAGTGATGACGGTTTTACATGGAAGAACAGCGCAACGATCGAAGGAGCCGGTACAACTGCCGCCTTAACAAATTATGCGTGGACTGATCTTTCCAACCCCGGACGTGACAGGTATTACCGTTTATCACAAACCGACCATAACGGCGCCATGACAGTTCACAACATCATCTACCAGGAAAATTGCAGCTCCTCCGAAGATGTCATTAGTCTTTACCCGAATCCGGGAAGAAACATAGTCAATATTCTTACCGACGAACATATCACTGAAATAACGGTTCAGAACATGGAAGGCAAATCGGTTAATGTGCCCGTTAACCTCGAATTCAAGCAACTTGATTTCAATAAGCTTCCGGGCGGCGTTTATTTCATCCGGATAGCGACTGAAACAGGCTCTTTCATTGAAAAAGCGGTGATTTCGGGAGAATGACTCATGATCTCAGATCTGCTTTCCTTAGTATGTCAGCGAAACTGCGAGATTATCGACAAATCTCGCAGTTTTTACTTGATCAACACCTCTATTTGTTTTTCGAAAGTTTTAGACCGAATAAAATTCTGCTTGACTTTATTTACTTGAACGATTTCTAAAAAGCCAAGTTCAACCAAACCCTTCAAATCTTGCCTGGCCGTGAAATTTGATATATTAAATCTCTTTTCAATTTCCTTGCTATTTAGCACTCTATCTGCATCATCATATACTATTTTTAAAATTTGAGCCATACGATCATTAACGCCATTTATAGTCATGAATTTTGCAGCTTGTACAACTTCTCGTTGTTTCCTCCCAATATACTCCTTAAGTGCATCGAAAGCTTTAACCATGGTTTTAACATGATATGTAATAAAATAACCTAAATCATTTTCATCTTTTTCAGTATGTAGATAGGCCTTTTCATATTGGTTTTTCGTATCCTTTATAATCCGAGAGATAGATAAATACTCTGCTAACCAATACCCCCTTTTTAGCATATACCAATAGAATAAGGCACGAGCCGTTCTACCGTTTCCATCGGTAAATGGGTGTATCCAACCGATCATGAAATGAATTATACACCCTTTAATAATTGGATGGATAAAGTCTATAGTATCTGAATTAAAGAAAAGACATAGATCATCTATTAATTGTTTCAATTCTTCATATGGGGGAGGTTGGTGAACATTTTCACCTTTCATTATATCTTGAACAAAAACATCGTCATTCGATCTAAACTCCCCTTCTTCATTAGAATTCTCTAAGGTTTTATGAGAAATTAACTGGTGTATTTCTAATAACTTATCCGGAGTTAAATCTTCATTCTTTTTCTGGACAATATGTTTCATAGTAACAAAATTGTTCATGATCATCTGCTCTGATTTAGTGCGAGGTCGTTGTTCTTGCTGAATCATTTCCTTCGCTTTCTTCCTAGTAGTATTAGCCCCTTCCATTTGGCTACTGCTTATCGCCTCTTCCATTATTGAATTGAGAATAAACTTAGTCTTATCTGTTTCAGCAATACCAATATTACTACCTAATGTCCCACCTATATGCAAATCAAATAAGTGTAATGTTCTCTGAATAAAATCGGTTGATGGATAACTAAACGAATATTTTCCAAACTTAACAGTTTTGCTGTTAAGTTTGCGATGCAGTTTTACTGCTGCCCAAACTTCCGTTTTATTTTCATGGTTTGATCGATACTTAACCTTATCCCAATAAAGATAGTCATCTTGAATTCTTTTCATATCCCCATTCGCCTGCATTTCAGTCATCAAGAAAATACCATTACCTTCAAAAATATTAACAATCGGAGGTTGTTCCATAGATTTTTATTTAAAGCTAATAAAAACTGCGAGATTATCGACAAATCTCGCAGTTTTTACTTGATCATACTTTCAATTTACCTCTTTTAAGACAAGACAAATTTTCAGAAAAAACAGAAATTTTGTCACAAATCCTGAAAAAATATCAGTCAATCCGGAATGGCATTTTTTTTGTCCAAAACTCAGGTCAGGCCCAGCCTGTATGTTCTTTTAAATTATTTGTTTAACTAAAAATTAGGTTATGAATCCAGCAAAAAGGAGCAGGGACAGATTCCCTTTATTTTCCCCGATGTTCGACGATTTTTTTGGCCGCGAATTTTTTAACTGGGGAAACAACAATTATTCTTCAACAAGTACTACCATGCCGTCGGTAAACATCCGCGAAACGGCCGACAATTACGAAGTCGAGGTTGCGGCACCGGGTATGGACAAAAAGGACTTCAAAATCACGCTTGACGGTAGTCTGTTAACGATTTCTTCCACAAAACAGCAAAGCAGTGAAGAAACGAAAGACCGCTATACGCGCAGGGAGTTCAGTTATCAATCGTTCCAGCGAAGTTTCGAGCTTCCGAAAGATGTGGTAGACCAGGATAACATAAACGCCCGTTATGAAAACGGACTTTTACACCTGTCAATTCCAAAAAAAGAGGAATCGAAACAGAAAGCGCCGAAGATGATCGAGATATCGTGATTAAGCGTAGGAATTTTTTATAAATGGCTGCCCGGGGGGGCAGTCATTTTTTTTTGAATGAAATGAAAAAAGCTTGGGGACATATTGCTGGAACAGCTCATATTTACCGCAATTACCTCTTTTTGGTTTTATGAAGAATCAGAAAATCGAATATTACATTCACAAGATCATCCAGCGCATCATTATTAAATCTTGTTTCTATTGAATGAACACGTTCAAGAAGGATATTGTATTTCATTGCAATTTCATCATTCGGAAAGTTAATTTCAATGCCGATTAGCTTAATTATTGAATCGAATAAGTACAAGTCAAAATCGTCATTCACGAACCCAACAGTTTCAAGCGCGTGAACCAATTTCGTTTTTCGAAGATCATCCTTTATCAAGGATTTGATAATTGCCTCTTCCATTATTTCACATATTTCTGATACAAATATATCACATTGAACTAATTATGTATCATATAATGATAACTATTTGATTTCAAAAATCATATTTAGCGAAATTCAATCCTGAACAATAAAAACATAAGAGTAATGGCGGATTCATCATCCACGAAGAATGAAAAAATGAATCGAATAAGATTGGTTCTGGCTGAAAAAGAGATTTCTCAAAAAACTCTAGCTTCATTGATAGATCGAACTCCAGTAACCGTTTCAAGATTTTGTTCAAACCAAATTCAACCTTCAATAAAACTACTTCGTGAGATAGCTCAAGCTTTAAACGTAAATGTTCAGGAATTGTTGGAGCCGACGAAGGTTAGGGACTAATAGTATGTTCTGATTTCTCATCCCGAAGGTTAACCTGGATTTCGGCGACTCTCCCGATAGCAATCGGGATTCAGTGTTCTTCTCACATTATTGCGGAAAAGAATGAAGATTTGTAAAAGACTTCATCTGAATAATTAAAAAAATCATTTTTTTTCATCAAATTTGTGAGTTACTGAAATCAGCAACAATACCGAACTTTAAACACTATGAGTAACTTTGATTGGCTTGTTAAAAAAAACCTAAGATCAGTAGATCAACTAAGGTTATGGCCAGAAAACCCAAGATTAAATCCAGAAGAAACGCACCTGACTATAGCTAATTTTGCAGAAGAATTAACAACAGAGCAATCAGAACGGAAAGAATTTCAAGACCTAATTAAATCAATTGCCGAAAAAGGCTTCATTCCCGCAGATCCTGTAGTTGTTTGGCAAAACGAGGACAACCATAAATTCTATGTTGCTGAGGGAAATAGACGAGTGATTGCTTTGAAATTATTACGCGATCCTCAAAAATCACCTAAAAGCATTAGGAGTTTTGTACGAAAATGTGCAGAAAAAATCGATTTAACTAGTATTGAAAAGATACATGTGAATATAGCTCCTAGCTTCGAGGATGCTGAATGGTACATCAACCAAAGAAATAGCACCTCCTCTCTGCAAAGACCATGGTCAAGAATTCAACAACAACGTTGGATTGCAACATTATATAATAAGTATAATGGTGATATAGATAAGATAATGTCTATTGCTGAATTGGAACAATCGGAACTAGAAGCAATCATTCGGATATTAAAAATCAGAGATTTTATTAAGGAAGATATTGTAAGAGGGCAATTCTCTGAAGAGGAATATGAAAAAGCAAACTCTTTTAGATTCCCAATAACGATCCTCGAAAGATTTTTCGGATCGAAAGAAGTCAGAGAAAGATGGGGATTGGAATTTGATGGAATGGAAGTTCGCATTATTTCAAATAAAGCTAGTTTTTTAATCGCATACGCAAATCTCATTAAGAGAATAATAAACAATTCCAAAAACAATGAGGAAGACATCAACATTGATACAAGAACAATCACATCAAATCTTGAAGATATCTTAAACAGCTTGCCTATTGTTGACTTGACCCCTAGCGAGCAGGACAATAACCAAGAAGAACCTGCATTGGATATAGACAATGATGCTACTGAAGATGAGTCAACAAATGGTGACAATGAGACTCCAAATCAATACATTCATTTAAAGAATAATGTTAATCGAGGAAACATCTTGTTGCCTATTTATCATGTTCAGACCGATTCTGCCAGAATTCTTGGATTGTTTGAAGAATTGAAAAAAATCCCCTTTAGATATCCAAATCACATAGCATCATCGATAAGAGTCTTTTTAGATTTGTCAGTTCTAAAATATATTGAAACAGAAGGTCTTGACACAGCACTCCAAACGGCATATAATGCTCATATTCGAGACATTCCTTTAAAGAAAAAGATAGAATATTTGAAGGCAAATAAATTCAATGGAAATATCAAGAAAATAGCTACTCGTTTAGTTGATGAATCTCAACAGTATAGCTTGGATGTTTTAAACGGATACATTCATGGACAGGACACTCATTATCATGGGAAAACGTTTTTAAATGGATTCTGGGACTTTCTTTTTCCATTGTTTCAAACTTTATTAGATATTAGAGAAGAAAATGTTTAATTCACCATTAAGATACCCTGGTGGCAAAAATAAATTGTCTGCTTTCATCGCAAAAATCTGTGTTGAACAAGGCATCGATGGCCGATATGTAGAACCATATGCGGGAGGTGCTTCTGTTGCACTATTTCTTCTTTTGGAAAAAATAGTTCAGAAAATTACAATTAACGATAAAGACCGCTCCATCTATTCCTTTTGGTATAGTGTGTTGAACTGTACAGAAGAACTTATTGAACGCATCGAGACAACACCAATTACAATAGAAAATTGGTACATCCAAAAGGAAATACAAACCAGAAAAGAAGATGTTGATTTGTTGGACCTTGGTTTTTCTACATTGTTCTTAAATCGAACAAATCGTTCAGGAATAATTAGCGGAGGAATGATTGGCGGTATTTCTCAAGATGGAAATTATAAGCTAGACTGTAGATTTAATAAGGTAGAAATAATTAGAAGAATAGAAGAAATTGCAAGTAGAAAAGAGGACATCGATTTATATAATGATGACGCAGTTTCTTTACTTAACAATATAGAAATGTATTGTGATAGTCAAAATACCATTTTGTATTTTGACCCACCTTATTATTTGAAAGCTGACTCTCTCTATCTAAATCATTATGGCTATAACGACCATGAACAAGTGAGAGATCGAATTGTTGCAATTAGAAATTTCAGATGGATTGTCTCCTACGATAATGTTGAAGAAATAAGAACTCTTTACGAAAATTATCCAATGAAAGAATACTCCTTTAACCACTCTGCATTTAGCTCGAGAGAAGGTAAAGAAGTATTATTTTTTAGCGACAATGAGTTAAGTTTAGATTTAGAAGATAAAAACCCGGTCTTTTTTAGATTTGGAAATAAGAGGACAAATAAGCCTAAAGAGTTTTATTACAAGGAAACCAAAAAGAAGAAACAGAATCTCAAAATCATTGAAAGCCTTTAAATAAGTCTTATTCTGTTTTTGGATATAATTTTTGAATTGGCGGCATCCTAATTAATTCATTTTCCATCAAGCTATATTCAATACCGTAATCTAAAACCCGATCAGAAAGTATTTTTGCCAGACTATGAATAAGTTCTATTCTCTCTAGAATAATATTTCCTGTTTCGGAAATCAATCTATCAT
This sequence comes from uncultured Flavobacteriales bacterium, assembly GCA_946479985.1. The sequence goes on along the minus strand of CAMLIF010000030.1, from coordinate 17,263 downwards.
CTATTTGTTTTAATTGAGCATTAACTTCAACCTCACCAACGGTATCAGGGAAATCTACATCCCTTAATAATCTCGTTAACTCCCTAATATTTGAGTGATCGTTCTTACCTCCCCCTATCATCCATTCGAGAGCCGCTCTATTGCCATCATAATTCCCTTCTTCATCAATGCACTCTGCAATTACTCCGGCGTATAGAACTTTGATCCTTCTCTCCAAAAAAGACTTCATCTTTGCTAGTGAATCCATGTAGGGATTCCAACTTTTAAATGATGAGGAACCTGAATGGCCTCCATATCTTTCTATTTGAACTGACACTCCGTAAGTATCAAATCCCATCTCCTTTGATAAAATATAATGCCCCACTTCGTGCATACAGACTAGTAGAACTCGTTCTCTGTCGTTTTCTAGTATTAAATTCATCTACTTAAGATATATAAATTACCCCGTACTTCCCACAGGTGCTCTTTTCGGAGTAATAAAACGGCGCATTTATAAGATTTAGAGGTTTCCGGGAGAAAACTCCGTAAAAAACCAAAACCCTCAAGAAAGTCAATACTTCTATAGTAATGAATCAATAATCAAGATCATATTTTTCCAGCAGCATGGCAATAATCTCGTTTTGATTTTTTGGTGAATCATTGGTTTTGCTCAATGCATTGTATTCGTTTTGAATTTTCACCGCCATCAATGTGTCTTTCCAGTTTATAGAATTGTTCGGACAGTATTCCTGAACAATGGCTTTAAACTGCTCCACATAGTGCAAATCCGTAACTGTCTTTGTAAACAACTGAAGTGTCCAGGTTGAAACACCTTTAATAACAATAGTCTCTGTATCTTTTTCGCCTATTATCCAGTCAATTTTATTTCCCAGCTTCTTAAGAGAAATTCTGTACGAAAAATCCTTATTAGCAATGGAGATACTTAATATATTGTCTTTAAGAGTATGATTTATCATGATGCTATTTCCTGGTTCATGTTTTAATAAGAAAGGGTATTCCCCTAAAAGACAAAAACCCTGAGAAATTTGATACTTCTCAGGGCCTTCTAGTCCCACAGCCATATGGGCTTTATCTTTCTGCTTCTAACAGTTGCGGTCTGGACGGGACTCGAACCCGCGACCCCATGCGTGACAGGCATGTATTCTAACCAACTGAACTACCAAACCAACTTCTTTACCGTTTAACCGATTCTGACTACAGTCAGATTCAAGAATTGTGTATAACCTTTTCGTTAAAAGCCCTGCAAAGATACAGTCAAATTTCATTCCTGCAAGTACTTCGCGAAAAAAAATCTGTATTTCTTTTTCTTAAAGCTTTATTAACGCTCGTTATCAGAAGATTAAATCTCTGACAAATTAAACCACGGGATGAAGTTAGTTGTATTTCTATTGAATAAACAGATCATCCTGCCCTATCAGGCATACTAACTTATCTCGTTTCAAAATAAATGCTAAAATTTATTTACCATGGTATATATTTAAATAATTGTGTTACCTTTGTCTCGTAGCACGCTCAAATGCACTACAACAGAAATGAAAACAAGATTCTATTCAGAAAAAGAAAGAGGGCATGCAAACCACGGTTGGTTAGATGCCCATCACACATTTAGTTTTGCTTCATGGTACAATCCTGAAAAAACAAACTTCGGTGTACTTCGCGTTTTGAACGATGATAAAGTTGCCGCAGGAATGGGGTTCGGACAGCACCCGCACGATAATATGGAAATAATCACCATTCCGTTATCAGGTTCTATCCGTCACCAGGACACAATGGGAAACCAGGCAATTGTAAATGCAGGTGAAATTCAGGTAATGAGCGCCGGAACAGGAATTCAGCATTCGGAAACAAACCCGAGCAGTACTGAGGATTTGAAATTATTCCAGATCTGGTTGTTTCCCGATAAACGAAACCATACTCCAAGATACGATCAGCGCAAACTGGATGAAACGGCGATGAACAACAATTTTGCACAGATTCTTTCTCCAAATGAAACAGATGACAATGTGTGGATTCACCAGAACGCCTGGTTCCACATGGGGAAATTCACCGAAGACAAAGAAGTGAAATACACATTGAAAGATCCGAAAAACGGTTTGTTCATTCAGCAGGTAGAGGGCGATTCAGTAGTAGGAGAACAAAAACTCGGACGAAGAGATGCGCTTGGAATCTGGGATACGAAAGAAATAACATTAAACATAAAATCAGGAGCAACCATTTTGTTGATGGAAGTACCTATGGAAATGAATTAATTGAATAGGAAAGTTTAAAGAGAAGAGAAGAGAATAAAACAACTTTCCTCTTTCCTCTTTCCTATTTCCTCTTTCCTCTTTCCTATTTCCTCTAAAAAATAAAACAACTTAAAACAAATAATTATGGCAACAAACAACTGGGCAATAGACCCAACACACAGTGAAGTAGGATTTAGTGTAAAACACATGATGTTTACTAAAGTAACCGGAACGTTCGACGCAGTAGATGCAACAGTAAAAGCTGACGAAGGGTTCAAAAACGCAACAATTGAAGCAACAATCGATACCGATTCAGTTAATACGCGTAATGCAGATCGTGATGGTCACTTGAAAAGCGCTGATTTCTTCGATGTTGAGAATCATCCGAAAATCACGTTCAAAGCAGAACTTCCTGAGTTGAAATCGGGAACTATTGAAGGCGAATTCTCGCTTCACGGAGTTACAAAACGTATTCCGTTGCAACTTGAATTCCACGGAGAAGGAAAAGATCCATGGGGAAATCAAAAAGCAGCTTTCAGTTTTGAATCTTCTATTAACCGTAAAGATTTCGGTCTTACCTGGAACTCGGCTTTGGAAACAGGAGGAGTTTTGGTTGGTGAAGACGTGAAACTACGCGGCGAAATCCAATTGGTAAAGCAGTAGACTAATAAAAAACAACGTAAAAAGAGACATGGGAATACCTTGTCTCTTTTTTTGTTTCCTTAAAGCAGTAGTAATATAGTTGTCAGAGAGATATACTTGTTCAATTGGTAAAATGAATTCTTTTTATGCTTAACTTAGGCCCAACTTTATATTACTCTACTACACATGCAAAAACTACTACTCCTCTTTGCGTTATTTCTCGTAACAACTATTTCGTGGGCTCAACCGGCAAATGATAATCCATGTGCCGCAACAGCACTTACTACTTCTGCCAGTTGTACCTATGCCACATACACCACCGCAGCAGCAACAGCAACGGCTGGTGTTACCGCTCCCGGCTGCGCCAATTATGTTAGCGGTGATGTCTGGTTTTCAGTTTTGGTTCCTGCCAATGGTTCGGTAACCATTGATATGAGCACAGGTGTAATCACCGATTCCGGGCTGGCATTTTATACCGGAACATGCGGATCTCTTACTTTGCTCTCATGTGATGATGACTCTTCTCCGAACGGCAACATGTCTTATTTGGCAGCTACCGGGCTAACTCCCGGAAGCACGTTATTTGTACGCGTTTGGGAATATGGGGGTGACAATAACGGAACTTTCGGAATCTGTGCAACCTCGCCGGTTCCACCGGCACCAATGACCAACGACGATCCTTGTACAGCTATTTCACTTTCTGTAAACGCAACCTGCTCTTATACAGCTGCTACTACTGTAGGATCAACGAATACAGCAGGTGTTCCTGCACCGGGTTGTGCCAGTTATTCAGGCCCTGATGTTTGGTTCAGTTTTGTTGTCCCGGCTTCAGGCTCAGTTCAAATTGACAGTTCCCCCGGAACTACTACAGACGGCGGAATGGCAATTTACTCAGGAGCCTGCGGTTCGTTAACGCTTATTTCATGTGACGATGATTCTTCACCGAATGGTGCGATGCCGCTGATTAATGCTACCGGATTAACTCCGGGCTCTACCATTTATATCCGCGTGTGGGATTATGGCGGAGGAACAGGTACTTTTTCAGTATGTGTTGCAGCTGCTCAGCCATGCGGTGTTTCCGGCCCTACTGCAGGAACTAATGACTACTGTCCGACTCCGGCAATCTTAACTCAGGGAGCGGGAACATTTTCAGCAACAACGGATGTTACATTTTCTTCGGATCAGCCGGGCAATGTGAGCTCTGTATTCTGTGGATCTATCGAGAACAATTCCTGGTACCAGTTTACTGCTAACGCAACAACTGAGTCTTTCCCAATTACGTATGTAGGCGGATGTGTGAGCAGTTACGGAATTCAGGCACACGTTTACAGTGTTACTTATGTCGGTGGCTGCTGCTCAGCTTTTACTTCCGTGTCTAATTGCTACAACCCCGGAACCACCGCTTTGGGAACAGTTACAGCCACAGGATTAACCATTGGCAATCAATATCTTTTAATGATTGACGGAAATGCCGGTGACGGGTGTGAATTCACTATTTCCGGCTGGACAGGTACAGGAATATTACCTGTAGAGCTCTCCCAGTTTTCAGGTGTTTCAACCGAGTACGGGAATGAACTGTCCTGGACTACAGAAAGCGAAAAAGACAATGATTATTTTGAGATCATGCATTCTCGTGACGCTTACCATTTCGAAAAAATCGGAACAATGCAGGGAGCAGGAACAACCACTTCACAGCAGCAATACCATTTCATTCACCAGGGAGTTGATGAGGGCACCAACTACTATCAACTAAAACAGGTGAATACGGATGGTGAAAAAACCGATTCCAAGATTATTTCAATCAATTCGAAAGTATCGAACGGTTTATTCAGTTTATACCCAAATCCAACAAAAAACGAATTGGTATTGCAGTTTCAAAGCACACAGAAAGAGACTATAATCCTTACGATTCTTGATCCGAAAGGCGCTATCGTTCAATCAGAAAAAATAACTGTCAATGAAGGCTTTACGGATTTATACAAAGACCTTTCGCACTTAGCTTCAGGAGTGTATACTTTGTTAGTAACCACGCCGAAGTCTACGCAAAAAGAACGCATTATTAAAATTGATTAATCATGAAAAAAATACTTTTCCTCATATCACTTGCGGTAAGCACAATAAATTCTTACGCACAAACAACTGTTTTCGAACGAAATCAAGAGAAGGCACGGTTTAACGAAAACAATCATATTTCGAGCATGACGGTGAGTGTATTCGAAACAAATACCGTAACGAGCCCTGGTCAATACACAGAATTGGTTGGCATTATGGTCAATAAAGACGGCTATGTCTCATGCACTTTAAATGAACAACACCAGCTGGTAGTAACTCATGAAAGCTGGCTGCAGATAGCTGACATTAGTGATGTACTTAAAACTGCCGCTATAGAAGCGAAATACAAATCTCCGCCTCCAATTGAATCGGATACAAACACTAAATAGGGTATTTTTAAACAAAAATCATATCTCCGGAAGCAGTTCAATATACGAACTGCTTCTTTTTTTTGCCCTTGTCCTCGATAATAAATTCTCGTCCCTCTCCGCCGCGGCGGAACTCGGACTGACGGGCTGATTTCAGACAACTAGTCAATTTGAACATTCATTCATCAGGATTAGAATACATCAAAGCAGCTTCCGTGTTTACGATATCCATCACTCCGAGTGGTTTTCGCAACATTGTGGAGAAAAGCTGCATCGAGGAGTGTACGGAATATCGCAACTCGCTAAATTCATGTAGCATTCTTCCGTTTTCCAAACCTGAGTTTCAGTTACACCTTTGCTGCATCAAATTAAATCATGCAGCTATGAAAGCAAAAATACTTTTAGGTCTTGTAGTCGGATTCACATCTGTAACAGCGACCGCACAAAATACCACAGCAACAACAAATGCCAACGCACCTTCTATGGTAATCGGCGGAATTGAAGTAAACAACATTGCCGGAGAAAAACTCGAATCGGTGCTTCGTTTGGTGATTTATGAAAACCTGGTAACTTCTAAAAAATATGTAGTAAACGATCGTTACGATGTTGCAGAAAAACTGGGCGCCGATAAAGTTTCCAAATGTTTGGGGAAAGACTGCCTGATCAAGGTGGGTAAAGAACTGAATTCAGATTTCGCCATGAGTGCAAGTTATGACGGTTTAGGTGACCGAATTCTGATTTCAATGAAAATAGTAAATGTGAATTCAGGTGAAATTGTACAAAACGAAATTGAGCAATTCGAAAATCAGCCGCGAGAATTGAACCGCATGACTGATATTATGCTCGACAAACTCACCGGGAACAATGTTGAAACGGTTGCATCAAGAGCGTTGGTTTTCAAAGATGGCCCGGCTTCAAGTACAGGATTAGGTAAAATGAACAACAATGGTCCAAGAATTGGTCTTGCATTCGCCACAGGAGCTAACGGGGATTATTTCTACCGTGGAGAAAATGATGGCGGAATAGGAACACATCCCCTGCTTTTCAACTTCGGGTACCAATTGGAAAAACAATATGCAGGAACTGAAAACTTCAGCGGATTATTTGAATTTATCGGAAATATCTCCGGTTTGGAGCAAGGTTCACCCATTCCGTCTTTAGCAATTCTGCACGGAGTTCGTTTCGGAAAAGGAGCCTGGGAATTTGCACTAGGACCAAGTATTACAGCGAAAAAACTATACACTGGAACCAGTGATTACGATGGCACATTCAGATCATACAGTGATTTGGCGAATGCAGGAGTAATGAATGCAGAAACATTCAACTACACTACTCGCCCTGACACCCGCGGAGCAACATATCTTGGTTCAAACTTCGTGATCGGTTTAGGGAAAACATTTCGTCCGGGATCATTAAACGTTCCTCTAAACTTGTACGCTTCCATCAACAAATACGGAACAACTTACGGATTGAGTATGGGAATCAACATTACAAGATCAAGAAAATACACCACCACACACTAGATCGATTAAATTCAAATTTCCAATTCTTAAACAGAATGAGGATCTAGTCTCCCCCTTTGGAGGGGGATTAAGGGGGAGGACGTTACAGTTTTCCCTCTTTCTTTGTGTGACAAACACAGCCTTTCCCCGGAACAGGATCATCTCCCTGTCCGCCCCAAGGATTACAAGAAAGGATGCGTTTTGTTCCAAGATAAAGCCCAACAAACGGGCCGTGAACACGCAAAGCCTCAATGGCGTATGAAGAACATGTTGGAGAATAACGGCATGCATTGGGAAGAATGGGCGAAATAATCCATTGATAAATCTTTACCGGAATGATCAAGAGGAAAACAAAAAAATCGCGAACCAACTTCATTCTGCAAAAATACACTAACCCTTTTGGAAAGAAGCTTATTTTTGCAAAATGCGAAACAAAAAAATCCTCATTCCCATTGCTTTACTTTCTATACTAATTGCAGCTTTATCTTGCTCCGGTGAACAGTCGGTTCAGGCAGAAAACACCAAAACGGAAGTAAAGAAAGATTCGCTTGCAGTTGAATTTCCTGAATTAAAGGATAGTATCAGAGAATCTTTGAGAGACACGCTTTATACCTTATTTAAGGAATTAGTTCCGTCTCGCGAGTTTAACGGAATGGTACTCGTTGCCAAGAACGGAAAGATTATTTACGAACGTTACCTTGGAACTGCCAATGAAAAAAGCGGACTGGAAATCAGCAAAGAAACACCTATGCATGTTGCTTCTATTTCCAAAGTGATAACTGCCATAACTGTTTTGCGTTTGGTAGATCAAAAGAAAATAAAACTGGATGTCCCGGTTACAGATTATCTGAAAGATTTTCCATATCCCGAAGTTGAGGTTCGTCATTTGCTGAATCACCGATCCGGAATTCCAAACTACGCTTATTTCCCCGACAGCCTTCTTCCAAAGAAGAATATGCTCAGCAACAAAGGCGTTTTACGATTATTGAAAAAATACAACTACCCGCTTTATTTCGAACCGGGGAAACATTTCTCCTACTGCAACAGCAACTATGCGCTTCTGGCATTAATCGTTGAACAGGTAACAGATCAGTCGTTCCCAAAATATGTGAAAGAAACCATTTTCGATCCGCTGAAAATGACTCATTCGTTTATTGCAAAAGACACGCTGCTTCCGAAGAATTGCGCTTTATCTTATAACTCCAAAGGCAAATTTCAGGGATACAATACACTGGACGGAGTTTATGGCGACAAGAATTTGTATACTACAACCCGCGATCTGTTCCTTCTCGACAAAGCACTTTATTCGGATAATTTCCTTTCGAAAAAAGTGAAGAAGCAAATGATGCAGGGCTACAGTTATGAAAAACCGGGTAAAAGCAATTACGGGTTAGGGTTCCGTCTGCGCGAAGAAAAAGGGAAATCTACTTTCATTTTTCACACAGGCTGGTGGCATGGAAATACTGGTTGCTACGCCCATTTGGTTGATGACAACACATGTATGATCATTTTGTCGAATCATTACACAAAAAGCGTTTTCGGAATCAATCGTTTATCCTATTTGTTCGGCAATTACCCGTATGCACCGCTGATAGATTCAAAAGAGAATTTTGTAAGTATGGATGAGGCAGTTGAGAAACTGAAGAAGTAATTACTTGTAACAATTTTAACTCAAATCGTTTATAGGAAAGACACACATCTCCTCCCTTGAGGGAGGTATAAAACCCTCTCCTATGAAAACGCTTTTCCCTACGCTCGCTTTGGTACTTATTTCTATGAATGTGCACGCTTCTGACTGGAGTTTCAATTACCTGAAAAGGCTTTACGAAAAAGACGCCGAAGCATGCTACAAACGCTGTGAAACAATCATGGATTTGTTTCCAAACCAGGAAAGCGCCTACTTTTTTGCGATGAAAGTACAAGTCAAAGAAGCACAAACGGTTTCCAAAACGAAGTCGAAGAGCGTGAAACTCGTGAAAGCTTTAGACTATGCGAAACATTTCGACAAAAATGCCTCGTCGGAACTGAAATCACTAACCGAATGGGATACTATTCAGAATTACTTATTCGTCATAGCAAGCGACCTTCGTCAAAAACTCGACGATGAAAACTTGAATTCGAACGTAAAGCAACTCGATGAAAAATGGAAAAAGTTTACAGGAAATTCTCTGAAACCAAAAACAAATTATTCTGTTGTGAAAACAGAAGCTGAACCAATCTCTGAAAACACCATGGTTTCTGCAAATGATGAAAACGAAGCAAAAGAAATTTCAACAATTTCCGGTGTCATGCTGAACGGAATGCCAAAAGGAACCGAGAATATCGTTTCATCTGATTTCCAGAGTGAAAAAGAATTACTGGTCATGATCAACAAGGAACGCAAGCGACAAAAAATGGACACACTTGTTTGGAATCCTGATTTATCCCGCGCCTGCCGGTACCACGCAATGGACATGGGAACGCAGGATTATTTTGATCACGACAGCTACGACCTGAAAAACGGAAAACTCATTGAGGCAGGAGATACTTTCGACCGGATTCGCGCATTCTATTCTTCCAGTTTTGTTAATTCCGAAAACATTGCGGCCGGAAACTCAAGTGCTGAAGGGACATACAATCAATGGTACAATAGTCCGGGACATTATGCCAACATGTTCAATAAATCGAGCAAAAAAGTGGGAATTGGAGTTGTGGAAGTATCGGGAAGCGAATGGGGGTTTTATTGGGTTTTCTGCACAGCTGAATGAATTGAGAAAGGGAGGCTTCTCCCTTGAGGGGAGTTATGTCAATTTACACCCAATACCTCGTCAGTGGATTTTTGCGAAGTGTTAACGGAGCCAATTCGCGAATTCGCGGTAAGCTGGCATCCCGCGAATGCACGAATTTTGTGCTCGCTAACGCTGCGCATATTAAGAGATTATATTGAAGTTAATTATAATTGATTTTGTGGCTGGGTGTCCTAGGAGGAAGCTGCCCGATCCTCATTCATTTTGCAATTAGAGTTTATTCCCCGAGTCTCAATCGTACTCCTGCCGAGCTGCTAAAGACAAAGGCACGCACATTTGTTGGCGGGCGACTATCGTAATAAACCGTGGTTTCAAATCGGAAATCGACATGTTTGGAAACAGCCATACCAAGCGAGTATTGCCCGGAAAAACGCACATCACCGAAATCAGCAATATTTGGCTGCACATAATTTACAGATGTAAAGTAAAACCCTGATTTGAGATTGATCATCCAACTCAAATAAGAACTCCAGCGAAATGCTTCGTTTACAATGGCTTCGTCCTGTAATTCTTCGTATTCATAGAAAACCGATGATCCGACGAAAAACCGGATGTTATTTGCGTCAAAAAATTTCCAGCGTAAGCCGGTTCCTCCAAGCGCTCTGAGTTTTTGATTCAACAATTCGTTGTATTGGACCTGGGCATAGGTTTCCCATTTCCAGGGTCCGTTCTTTAACCTGCGGGCATAACGCAAATGACTCATTCCAGAATTCGCATACGTTTTAGATTGTGATCCGGTATAGCTCAGATCAGAAAGCAGGAACCAATAATTCTTACGGGTTTTGTATTGCACACGCGGACGAAATCCGGCGGAATAAAACAATTCATCATTCTGAGCAGCACTTATTGAAGCATCCAGGCTTCCACTCCAGCCTGCCGTATCGTCGTAAATGCGCTTGTTTTCAATATTCACGATTTGCGCGATTGAATGGCCCGAGGTTAAAAGAAAAGCAAGTAAAAACAGATGACGCATGTGGGAAACAAGAATTTCTAGAGTGCAAATTTAGCAATCTGCAATTAAGTTGATTATCAGATGGGCTTTTAACTTACTTCGGTGCCAATCGATACATAAACAAACCAATCAGTCCGAAAACCACATTCGGGATCCAAACTGCTGCAATTGGAGGGAAACCAACCTTGATTGCTGCCACGGTGGTTATTTTCATCGCGAAAATGTAGACAAAGACAAAGATGAATCCGATAGCCAGGTTGATGCCTATTCCTCCGCGTTTCTTTCTGCTCGAAACAGAAACCGCAATTAAAGTAAGCACATAGGTTGCAAACGGATAACTGGTTCGCTGGTGTAATTCGATCTCGTAATTCGGAACATTCGGATTTCCTTTTTTCTTTTCGGCTTTAATGAAATTCCGCAGCTGAGTAAATGTCATAGCCTCAGCGCTGTTATCTCTCAAAGCCATTTCATTGATCTTGAAAGGCAGAATGGTGTCCTTTTCACGCTGTTCTATCAGCTTCTGCGATTTGAAGATCAGTTCATCTTCACCAAACTTGTTTTTTTCCGTTGTTGGAGGCGTAATCGTTTTCTCGTAATAATCAATCAGTGTCCATTTATTCGTTCCCGGAACTCCAACGGCAGAACGGGTTTTGAGGTAATGGATCAATCGATTATTCTCATCAAACTGCTGGATCTCGAAATCGGTTACCCGGTTTTCAGCCGCAATGTAACTGGTGAAATGTACAAACTGGTGATTGGGGAATTCTGCATTGTAATTATCTACAACCAATCGTTCGCGGTAATACCTTTCTTCAAATTCCAAACGTGCGCTATTCGATCTCGGAATTACCAGGTGGTTCAATATCAAAGACAAAGCCGTAAGAACAGTAGCCGCAATTGCATACGGGCGCAGCAACCTTGTAAAAGGCCTGCCCATAAACAAAAGCGGAATAATTTCCGTTTCCTGTGCCATTTTAGCCGTAAACCAAATAACCGCAATAAAGATGATCAGCGATGAAAACGTATTCCCATAGAAGATGATGAAATTGAGGTAATACCCGAAGATGATATCTGAAACAGGAGCTTCGTTATCAATAAATTCCGATAAGCGTTCGGCCAGATCGAAAACCATTGCGAGCAACATAATCACTCCCAGCATGAAGAAGAAAGTTGTTAAGAACTTACGAATGATATATCGATCAATTATTGGAAGCATGTGCAGTTTTCCTTCAAATTCAGTTTAGATACGTTGTCCCAGCTTTTTCACCTGTTCGTTTTTCCAGGTCACAAAAGTTCCGTCCAAAATACGCTTTCTAGCTTCTTTAACCAACGCTAAATAAAAAGCTAAATTATGGATGGTTGCAATTTGAATTCCTAAATATTCTTTCGCTTTCACCAAATGGTGTAAATATGCCTTGGTATAAACCTGATCAACTCCGGCAGTTCCGTTCGAATCCAGGGGAGAAAAATCCAAAGCCCATTTCTGGTTCTTGATATTGATCGTTCCTTCGGAAGTAAAGAGCATTCCGTGTCGTGCATTGCGCGAAGGCATCACACAGTCAAACATATCAACTCCCAGTGCAATGGCTTCCAGAATATTTACCGGAGTTCCAACTCCCATTAGATAACGCGGTTTGTCGGCAGGTAAAATGGAACAGACCAAATCTGTCATTTCGTACAAATCTTCGTCTGGTTCACCAACCGAAAGTCCACCGATTGCATTTCCTAGCGCTCCTTGTTCCGCAATAAAATTCGCCGATTCTTCTCTTAAATCTTTGTACACACTTCCCTGAACAATTGGGAACAGCGCCTGGTTGTATCCATATAACGGATCCGTTGCATCCATTTGTGAAATACAGCGTTTCAGCCAGCGGTGTGTCATGTGCATTGATTTTTGGGCGTAGCGGTAATCGCAGGGATAAGGTGTACATTCATCAAATGCCATAATGATATCTGCACCAATTACGCGTTGGATATCAATAGCTCTTTCCGGGCTGAAGAAATGGTAACTTCCATCGTGATGCGATTGAAAACGCACTCCTTCTTCCGTAATTTTCCGACTTTTCGCCAAAGAATATACCTGGTAACCGCCGCTATCTGTTAACATTGGTCGTTCCCAGCCAATAAACTGATGTAATCCTCCGGCGCCTTGAATCACTTCCAATCCCGGACGTAAATACAAGTGAAAGGTGTTTCCCAAAATAATCTGAGCCTCCACCTCATCACGTAATTCCTGCTGATGAACACCTTTTACAGAACCTTGTGTTCCGACAGGCATAAAGATGGGAGTTTCAATAGTTCCGTGATCTGTATGAATTAATCCTGCGCGTGCTTTAGATTGAGAATCAGTGTGTGAAAGTTCAAAGTGCATAATTGTGTTGAAAAATAACCGGTGCAAAGATAGCTGTATTTCAGAAAGCGCCCCATCTTTGTGCTCTGATTGAATGAAGATGCAAATAATACCGGATTTTTCGAACCCCGTCACCGCCGTAGTTTTTTGGATCTTCTGCAGCATGGTGTTTTTCCAGGTCCTGTACTCGTCCTTATTTTTTGGCAGACTGGCGTTTTTCAAAACAAAACCTCTTCCAACAGAATTCCCTCCTGTTTCAATAGTTGTTGCGGCACGTAATGAGGCAGATAATTTATTTGAGAATTTACCTAAGCTGTTAAATCAGAACTACCCCGCCCCATTTGAAGTAGTAGTGGTAAATCATCAGTCTATCGACGATTCGAAATATTTGCTTGATGCTTTGCGAAGAGAATACAAGCATTTAGAGGTAATGGAAGTGGAAAAAAGCAAGCATTTGAAAGCAAGCAAAAAACTACCTCTTACCTTAGGAATTAAGAAAGCAAAATACGAACACCTGGTTTTAACGGATGCTGATTGTAGTCCGGCAAGTGAAAACTGGCTGCGCCACATGGCTGGAACTTTTACTGAGAAATCAGAATTGGTTTTGGGTGTTGGTCCTTACCAAACCGAAAAAGGATTTTTGAATCAGCTGGTTCGTTTCGACACGATCATGATCGCAATCCATTATCTCTCGATGGCGCTGAATAGGTTGCCGTACATGGGAGTTGGGAGAAACATGGCTTACACCAAAACGGTGTTCAACTCCGTGAGCGGATTCAAATCGCACTATTCCTTACCAAGCGGCGATGATGATCTGTTCGTGCAGGAAGCAGCAAAAAAACGCAATTATGCCATTCAGATTCATCCGGAAAGTTTCATGTACAGCGAAAGCAAAAAAACATGGGAAACATTGGTGATTCAGAAACGTCGTCACTACAGTACTTCCTCGAGATATTCGGTTATTAAAAAAGGAATGTTAGGAATCTATCCGCTCACTACCATTATCCTGCTGATTTCCTTCGTTATTTTGGTAACGAAAGTACAGTGGTGGATACATGCACTGGCGGGATTCACATTGGTATTGGCCATAAAATGGTGGCTTTTGGGTAAATGTTTCAATAAACTCAAAGGAAACGGATTTGTAGCGCTGCTGCCAATTTTAGATCTGCTCTACGTGATCTACCTGCCGTTGTTCTATTACTCAACATTGCAAAAAAGGAACGCCCAATGGAAATAACGAGCGAGCATTTGTCGGACAAAGCGAAAGCTGATTTAGTATTAGTAGATCAGGCACGCCTAGGCGATCAAGCTGCTTATGCCTCATTAATGGAGCGCTACCGGGAATCTATTTATTTCATGATGATGAAAATGGTGCGCAATGCTGACGATGCTGATGATTTGACTATTGAAGCATTTGGAAAAGCTTTCAGCCGCCTGGATCAATATTCCCCGAGTTTTGCATTTTCTACCTGGCTCTTTAAAATTGCTTCAAACAACTGTATCGATTTTATCCGTAAGAAGCGTGTAAAACTTACTTCTATGGATACGGGTTACACCAACGATGACGGTGAAAGTATCCGTATTGATGCAAAATCAAACACACTGGATCCGGAAGAACACATGGTTCACAACCAGAAGGTAAAACACATGCGGAATTTAGTGAGCCAGCTAAAACCACGTTACCGAGAATTGGTTGAGAAACGTTATTTCGAAGAATTGAGTTACGAAGAAATAGCAGACGAATTGAACCTCCCGTTAGGAACTGTAAAAGCACAATTATTCCGGGCACGTGACTTTTTAGCGCAGATGATGGAGAAGACGAAAGACTCTATTTAATTACTAATGACAAGTGAGTAATTACAAATAATTCGTAATTCTCCATTTCCATTCCTGATCAAATGTCACGAGCCTTCTGGCATCAAGAAGTATTCCCAAAAGCTAACGCTTTTTCCTCATCGAATGCTATGCATTCTCTTCCGCAGGAAAACAACTCTTCACCTCAGCCTTATACTTCTCCATGATAATCTTTCGTTTCAATTTTAATGTTGGAGTAAGCTCACCGGTTTCAATTCCCCATTCGTGATCCATGAGCCTGAATTGTTTGATTTTCTCCCAATTGCCGTAGAATTTATTAATCTCTTCTACTTCTTCATGAATGCGTGCAATAATCTCCGGTTGTTTGATCAGCTCTGCATTGGTTAAGTTCGAGAAGTCGAAACCTTTTCTTACTGCCCACTCTTTCAAAAACGGGAATGAAGGAACAATCAGAGCAGCAGGGTATTTTTCTCCTTCGCCGATCACCATCATTTGTTCAATGAATCGTGATTCTTTAAACTTGTTCTCCATGGCTTGCGGAACAATGTATTTTCCACCCGATGTTTTGAAGATTTCCTTTTTTCGATCGGTGATCTTCAGGAAAAAATCATCCACCATTTCACCAATATCTCCTGTATGGAACCAGCCTTGCGCATCAATAACTTCAGCAGTTTTATCAGGCAAATTGTAATATCCCATCATGACACTTGGTCCTTTCACCAGAATTTCACCGTCTTCAGCAATTTTCACTTTCACATTTCCGATTATCGGCCCAACTGTCCCGATACTCACACCTCTTTTTAGATCGTTCACCGAAATCACAGGTGAGGTTTCAGACAAGCCGTAACCTTCGAGAATATTGATTCCGGCAGCGATAAAGATTCGTGCTAATCGCGGCTGTAAAGCTGCAGATCCCGAGGCAATCGCTTTAACTTCTCCCCCAAGGGCTTCCTGCCATTTTGAAAAAACCAGTTTACGGGCAATTTTCAATTTTATTCTATACCAAAAGGAATTTCCGTTAATCTCATATTTTTCCGCAAGCGAAACTGCCCAGAAAAACAACTTGCGTTTAATTCCGCGTAACTCGTCTCCTTTCGCCATAATCCGGTCGAACACTTTTTCCAGTAATCGCGGAACAGCAGTAAATACGTGCGGTTTCACCGCCCGGATATCGTCACCGATCGTATCCATTGATTCTGCGAAATAAATACTCGCGCCTACATACATATATAAGTAGTGTAACATTCGCTCATAGACATGACAAATCGGTAGAAAGGTCAAAACCCGTGAATGTTCATCGGCCGGAATGATTGTAGAACAGGCAAAAACATTCGACAACAAATTATTGTGCGAGAGCATAACTCCTTTCGGATTACCAGTTGTTCCTGACGTATAAATAATTGTTGCAAGATCTTCATTACGCACATTTGCCTTCAGAGCTCTGATTTGCGAAGGGTCTACATTTTCGCCAAGCGGTAAAATATCCTCGTAATGTTTCAAACCGTCTATTTTCGAGAAACAAAACAAATCAACCAAACACGGAATCTGGTCTTTCTTTGCATTAATTCTGTCGTACAGATCCTGCGAACCGACAAATGCATATTTCAATTGTGCATCATTGAAAATATAGACATAGTCAGAATCGGAAATATTCGGATAAATCGGAACAACAATAGCCCCGACCTGCTGGATTGCGATATCCATCAAATTCCATTCAATTCTGTTGTTAGAGACTAATCCTATACAGTCTCCCTGTTTTACACCCAACCCAACCAAGCCTTGCGAGAGTACAAATGCCTTCTGTACAAAATCATTGGTCGATATGGGAACCCACTCTCCATTGATTTTAGATACAAACATTTCTTCCTTCGGGAAGTTTCTTTGTTGGTAGTCAGGTAAATCGAATAATCGTTTCACCTCATTCATAGCTTCAGATATGGTTCTCACAAGATAGGATATAAAAATTAGGCAATACACACAAAATGTTCATTCAAAGATAGGGTTTGTTTTTTTACTAACAATTCAGCTGTTAACTATCCGTATTTTTGAGACGTGGGAAAAATAGTTTTCTAAACTACATTCAAGTGCAAGCCCGCATGATTTGTTTGACTTGCATTTGATTGTCTTTGGTTTTTGGTTTGTGAAAAGGTTCGTTTGCCGGCGAGCCTTTTTTTTATGCCCTTTCACTTCCCTAAACCAACACTCTTGTTGAAATTTACTATTTTCATTAGCCTGAGGCAACTATTTTTCACAAAATAGCGTCTTGAAGGGGTTATCATACTTTCATAACCTGTTAAATACTGCTGGACTAATATGAAACTACTACGTGCTATGCTCCTCGTGAGCATTTACTTTCCTGCTCAATCGTTCGGACAAATTTTATTTTCCAATGGCGCAACAGTTTCTGTTACAGCCGGCGGTTTACTTCATGCAAATGGCGGAATTGAATTATCCGGTTCCACAGGCGTTACAAATGCCGGGCAACTTACTACCACAAAACTTTCTACACTTGCGGATGCCGGAACATTAACCATTGGAACCACTTCAACAGTTTCCGGAAATGGTTCT
>CAMLIF010000029.1 GCA_946479985.1 uncultured Flavobacteriales bacterium | reverse complement strand
CAAAGCTGATGGATTTGAAGACAGAAAACTGCTTGTGTGCGGACTGGCTGCATTTTGGAGTTGTCGTCTAGGCATTTTTCTTGGTTCACGTGTTTTTAAGCACATCCGTCATGAAGAAGGACGATATGTTCAGCTGCGCCGGGAATGGGCTAAAAATGTGAATCTGAAATTCTTCGGGTTCTTTCAAATGCAGGGAGTTTCAAACGTATTTCTTTCCATCCCCTACTTCATCATTGCCTGTAATCCGGAACCGCATCTTTCAATCATTGAATATATTGGAGCGGCAATCTGGCTAATCGCAATTGTTGGTGAAGGAATGTCTGATTTTCAATTGGCACGCTTCAAAAAAAATCCGGCGAACAAAGGAAAAGTTTGTGAAGATGGATTATGGTATTACTCACGCCACCCGAATTACTTTTTTCAAACAATGATATGGACAGGTGTTTTCATTTTTGCGCTTGGTTCACCGTACGGTTATATTGCGGCAGTTTGTCCGTTAAGTATTGCTTACCTGATCTTTAACGTTACAGGGATTCCTATGACGGAAGAACAATCAATTCGTTCAAAAGGGGAATTGTATAAAATTTATCAGAAAACAACCAGCGCATTTATTCCGTTACCCAAAAAACAATTATACTAAAAATAGTCTCGACTAAGCTCGTAACCTTCATTCAAACTAGAAGGTGGCCGAACAACGTCGAAGTCCCATTCTCAATTAACCATGTGGTACACATCCCTACTTGAAAAAAATAGAATTCCCGATTTTTTAATCCGTAAAGGCATTCGTAATCTGTTGAAAGCTCGTTTAAAGGATGAAAAGAAAGCAAATCCGGAACTGCAGCAGGAACATTTAATGAAACTGATTGCTGAACTGAAGACTTCACCAATAGCAGTAAATACGAAGGATGCAAACGAACAGCATTACGAAGTTCCAACAGCGTTCTATCAATATTGCCTTGGACCGCATCTAAAATACAGTTCCGGTTTTTGGGAAAATGGCGTGACAGATATTGCCGAATCAGAACGCGCAATGCTTGAATTAACTTGTCAGCGTGCCGAATTACAAAACGGACAAAATGTACTGGAACTAGGCTGCGGGTGGGGCTCACTTTCATTATTCATGTCGGCCAGGTATCCTGAATCGACGTTCACCGTAGTTTCCAATTCCAAAACGCAAAAACTGTATATCGACGAACAGGCAAAACTGCGCGGAATAACGAATCTGACCGTTATAACCATGGATATGAACGTTTTTGATGTTGATCAAACATTCGATCGCGTAGTTTCAGTTGAAATGTTCGAACACATGCGTAACTACGAGAAATTAATGCACAAAGTAGCATCGAAACTGAAGCCTGACGGGAAACTGTTCATTCACATTTTTACACACAAAGAATACGCCTATAAGTTTGAAGTGGTTGACGAAAGCGATTGGATGAGCAAATATTTTTTCACAGGCGGAATTATGCCTTCTGATGATTTGATGTTTTACTTCAACGACGATCTGAAAATAGAACAACACTGGCATGTTAGCGGACAGCATTACCAAAAAACGTCAGAAGCCTGGCTGCAGCGCATGGATGCAAACAAAACTTCGATCATGCCGCTTTTCGAAGAAACATATGGAAAAGAAAATGCGGTAAAATGGTGGGTTTTCTGGCGTATTTTCTACATGTCGTGTGCAGAACTCTGGGGCTTCAATAACGGCGAAGAATGGATTGTAAGCCATTACCTATTTAATAAAACCAACCCTTAAATGTGGAAGTTCCTTCCAGCGGTTTTATTCGCTCTTTTAGCCCTTTTGCTGTTCTTCAGAGCACCAACCAATTTCCTTTGGAAAGTAAGCATACTATTAACAGAATTCGCATGGGTTCCTTTATTGACAATTCTAATTTATACTTGTGTTCAAGGATTTTGGTTTCCGAAAAACACCTTTCTCCATTTGGTCAATCTTCTGGTTTTCGGATTATTTCTCACACCGGCGTTTGTAACATACAATCAGACAAAAAACCTGGAAGCAGAACTCCAAAAAAAATTCGGACCAAAAACGGGTGAAGATCCAAAGTCAAGTCCATTCTCTTTTTGGCAGTCCCTGAGTTTAAATGTTCCAAAAAAATCATTTAAAGAAATCGTGTACCAAACAATTGACGGAAAGGATTATTCCTATCGATTCTTTGAAGCTTCCGCTTCAGAAAAATCCCCTTTAGTAATTGTTATTCACGGCGGCTCGTGGCGCGATGGTGATGCGAATCAAATTCCGGAACTAAACTCCTATCTTTCCGAACGTGGAATTCATGTGGCAGCTATGAATTATCGTCTTGCACCAAAATATCAATATCCAGCACCTGTTGAAGACATAAAAATGCTCATTGACCATTTGAAATCTCGTGCCGATGAACTGAATATTGATACAACTAAAATCATTCTGTTGGGTCGTTCTGCCGGCGGACAAATTGCACTTCAGGCTGCTTATGGTGATTTGAAAAAACAACTTGCGGGAGTCATTTCGTTTTATGGTCCGGCAGATATGCTCTGGGGAGCAAAACAAATAACAAACGATTGGGTTTTGGATGTTGACAAAGTAATGACTGACTACATCGGATGCACTGTACAGCAAGATCCGGATAAATATTTGGATGCTTCTTCGCCGGAATTGGTCACTTATGATACACCTCCAACACTTCTCATTCATGGAAAGAACGATGCAATGGTTTCACACGAGCACAGTGCTCGACTCATGAAAAAATTAAATAAATTTCGTATAAAGAGTGTTTTCATTGAATTGTCGTTTGCCACACACGGCTGCGATTATAATTTCAATGGTCCAAGCGGACAGGTTAGTACGTATGCTATCGAACGATTTATCGCAAATTGTACAACTAAACCAAAACTAAAAAAGAACTGAATTAGCAATTATAAATTATCAAGAGGATAGCTTCTACGATCTTGATGATTTTGATTAATAATTGATAATTGATAATTGATATGGAAAAATTAGCAATTGTAGGAACAGGAATAGCCGGAATGGGCTGCGGACATTTACTGCAGCACAAATACGATATTCACTTATTCGAGCAAAACGATTACATCGGTGGGCACACCAATACCATTTTCGTTTCGGAAGGAGACAAAGAAGTGGGTATGGATACCGGATTTATGGTTTTCAATTACAAAACCTATCCCGAGCTCTGTAAGTTGTTTGAAGAAATAGGAGCTCCGGTTAAGAAAACTGACATGTCGTTTAGCGTGCAGCATGTACCAAGCGGATTGGAATATTGCGGTTCCGGATTAAGCGGATTATTTGCACAGCGCAAGAACATTTTCAACCCGAAATTTGTTCGGATGCTGATGAAAATCTCCAAATTCAATAAACTAAGCGTACAGATTTTAGATGATCCTGCTTACGACGGGATGACAATTGGAGAATACATTAAAAAACACCACTTCGGTGAAGACATGTTGTGGAAATACCTGGTTCCAATGAGTGCCGCAGTTTGGTCTACCCCAATGGATAAAATGCTGGATTTCCCGGCAAAAACACTGATCAGATTCTTCTTCAATCACGGTTTCCTGGGATTAAACACACAGCATCAGTGGTACACTCTTGAAGGTGGAAGTGAAAGCTATAAAAAGATTCTTATAGCTCCATTCAAAGACAGAATCCACGTGAATTCCAAAGTAATTTCTGCTGAACGAACTTCTGACGGAAAAGTGCTGCTAACGTTCATTGACGGCCGATCAGAGTTGTTCGACAAAGTGATCTTTGCTTCACATGGAGATCAGACTCTAGCCTGTTTGAAAGATCCGACACCACTTGAAAGAGAACTGCTTTCCTGCTTCAAATACCAATACAACAAGGCAACAGTTCATACTGATGAAGCTATTATGCCAAAGACAAAGAGAGTCTGGAGCAGCTGGAACTACCGCATTGTAAACAAAAATCAAAAACTGCAGCCAACAACCATCTATTGGATGAACTCGCTTCAGGGAGTTTCGGATAAACACAACTACTTTGTAAGTATCAATGCAGAAGAAGGCAGCGTTCATCCTTCAAAAATCATCCGGGAATTTGATTACGAGCACCCGCTTTTTGATGTTGATGCAATAAAAGCACAGGAGCGATTACAGGAATTGAACTTGTCAGGTCCCGTTTACTATTGCGGAAGCTATTTCAAATACGGTTTTCACGAAGATGCCTATGCAAGTGCAGTGAAATTGTGCGAGGGATTGATTTGATAATTTTTCCGGTTCTTAGTCAAGATTATCATACCGGAATCCAAACACACAGATATCATCGATTTGTTCTAATTCACCTTTCCATGAAATATAGCTATCTTCCAGGGCACGTTTCTGTTCCTTAACATCCAGATGCGAAATCATTAATAATTTCTGATTGAACCTGCGTGAAGAGTATTTTTTTCCTTTCGGACCACCGAATAGATCCGGAAAACCGTCTGAGTAAAAATAGAACATATCACCTTTTTCGATATGGCTTTCAAACAATGTGAAAGAATCCATTTTGCTACTGAAACCAACGTGCATTTTATCATTCGGGAGTTTTGTCAGTTCGTTATCCCGGATTAGCGCGACGTTGCTGTTTGCAGAAGCGTATGTGATATGACCCGTTGGTTTATGGAGACACATGACCGTGCCATCCATTCCGTCCTGTGAATTATTTTTGGAGGTGGATTCCATTACCCGGATACGTACAAAGTTCAGAATCTCATTTGGCGCATAAATGCTTTTTTCAGTAATTGCTTCGTTAAGAAAACTTGTAATAAGCAAACTCAGAAACGCGCCCGGAACCCCATGTCCGGTACAATCGCAAACGGCCAGGTAAAAATATTCACCGTCTTCACGCGCCCAGTAGAAATCGCCAGAAACAATGTCTTTCGGTTTATATATGATGAAATTATCCGGTAAATGTTTGTTAATCAAAGGAGCCGGAGCAAGCATTGCCTGCTGAATATAACGTGCATAATAAATGCCATCGGTGATTTCCTTGTTCTTCTCAGCAAGTTTGAGCAAAGCTTTTTGTTTAACGCTTTCGAAAATGTAAGTTACCAGGTAAACAATCAGTACCAATCCGAAAACACAGGTTGTTGTAAATATCTTATCCCAAAATTGGTGATTGTAATTGTTGGGGTATTCATAACCCATGTGACCTAAAACGCCATAAGCAAGAACAATTGAAACAGTAAGCAGAAGCCAGAAAACTGTTACCCGGCAAATCCCGAGCAACAGCAATGAAATGGTTGGAATGAGTATAAACCAGGGTAAAACAGGCGAAAAAATCCCGCCTGAATAAAAAGTACAAAGCAATATTGCTACAAACAGACAATTCGCGATGTAGAAATTCGATGCGACTTTAAATGAGATCTTTCCCGAATCGAAAAGCCAGAGATTTACAAGAAAAACGACCGTATTGCAACTCATGATCAGCATTCCCGCATGAAAATCAATCATCCAGCTCACCAAAATGTAAAAAACGGAAAACAGCGTCGTAATCTTGATGAAATTCGAGAGCATTCTGGATTTGTTCAGTCCGGTTTCCAAAGTAGCCGTACGACCACCATTGACAACAACCTTTTGGGGCATAGTTTTCAGTTAAATAGTAACAGTCCAATAAGGTAAAAACAGAACAATACACTCCTTGAATAAAGGGAATTCAGTGCGTAGTGATTGCAAGCTTTTATCTCATCGAGATATTCTAAAAATAAAGAGCTTTAAGCGAAATAACAACATTTGAAAGCTCTATATTCAATGAAAACATCAGCTTTTAGAACAACGTACTGATATATAAACAATTAGATCGAAACATTTTCGATTTCTTTCGAGGAATACCAGTTCGGCACTATTCACAGTTCAACTAATCAATTAATCTTCAGCAGCTTCGTCGGCTAACTGCTCTTTATTATATTTTCTGGAGTGACAGCACCCGACAATGAACGCAGCAGGTGGAAAAACCCAACTGGCATAATCGATAAAAGTAGCCCGAACTTTTAGTTTTTTAAGTTGTTCCAGGTGAGTGTGGTTCTCAAAATCAATTGCTGTTAAACTATCTAATTTGTACGGAACCCTGTATCCTACAGTATCCGGAAGCGGATTGAAATAGTAGTTCCAACCCAGCGTATCGCCATATTTCGTATTATTCTCAAAGTTTGAATAGGTCGAATGAAAATAAATGCATGCTTCTGCGGTGCAGCTCACTTCAACCGGATGTTCATCGTGTTCACCTTTACTCATAATGGCGGGTAATCCAACACGAATCAGATAGGCAAAACCCATTCGCTGGCTCTGTAAATAGTGTCCGTACTCATGTTGGAACATTTTGTTATTCGGATCTGGTTTGATCACTTCTTTGGCAAGAATATATGAGCCCAAAGAAACTCCCGGCCAGGAAACATTCATATTCAGCACAGTGGATCCCAAACAATAATCAACTGTATTTACTTTTCGCGTGAAAACATTGTAGAATTGTGCAGTCCCAAATCCACCAATGGTTTGCGGAAGCTGATAAGTTATTCTTGAAAGTACTTCTCCGGTTCGACCAATAAAACGCTTGTTTGAATCTGAAACAAACAAGCCGCCCCATATTTTTAAATCGTTTTTGGCTTTCAACTTTGAAACACGGGCGGCGTTTTTCCATCTGCCTTCTTTTCCGGTACAAAAACCGGAAACCCAGCCACTGAGATAGGAATCTACTATAAACAAGGTGTTCCCCGAGCGATCTTCTGAGCCTGCAAACGAATTTCGGCTTGAGAGTAAAAAACCAAGCAGTACAATTAATCGTAACTTAGAAACCTGTTCAATACTTTTTCCGCACATTATACACACTAATAAGCTGAGCAATTAAATTTACACTTTATCTTCTCTTAACGAAAAAATGAATTCAACATTGTATAAAGCAAAAGTTATGCACCATCGGTTTTCTCCGAAAGAGCATCATTTTCAGTACAATGTGTTTTATTTTTTTGTTGATTTGGATGAATTGGATGATTTAGCCCAAAAACATTGGCTTATTTCAAGAAATAAGTGGAATTTATTCAGTTTCCGGGATTCGGAACATTTGCAGCTTCCATTAGAAAATCCGGATAAATCGAAACCGGTTAAACAACAGATCTTACTGTTTTTAAAAGAAAACGGTTCAACGGATGAAATCGGGAAAATCATGCTCCTTACCGGATTCAATGTATTGGGATATAACTTCAATCCTGTTTCGTTTTATTACATCTACAATGTAAACGGGGAACTCATAAACGTTCTGGTGGAAATAACCAATACCTTTAAGGAAATGAAACCTTATTTAATGGGTAAAACAGAGTTTAACGGGAAATTATTCGAACAGCGCAGAACCAAATATTTTTATGTTTCGCCTTATATTTCACATGATGCCGATTTTCATTTCAAAGTTGCGGAACCAAATGAATCATTAGTCATTGGAATTGATGATTACGAAAACGATCAGCGTATTTTTACCAGTAATCTGATAGGAATAAAAAAAGAACTCACTTCCCGAAGACTATTTTGGTACAGCATCCGTTTCCCATTCATTCCGCTGAAGATCATTACATTAATTCATTGGCAAGCATTAAAGCTATATTTGAAGAAAATAAAATTTTACAAAAAATCGGAATTTCAAGATCTGCAGCGTGATGTTTATCGTAAGAAGAGATAGTCTGTCACGACGAAAAGATTAAAGACATCAGACTTATAGAAATAAGATTATTACCCAATGACGAATAAACCAATATTCTACGAAAAACAAATTGTCAAACTATTAAGCGCAATGCCTAATGGTCGTTTGAATTTACGCCTGCCTTCGGGTGAATTAAAAGAAATTGGCAACGGTTCTGCCGGTTTTACAGCGAACATTACAATAAATGATTCCGCGTTTTTCAAACGCTGTGTTCTTTACGGAGATATTGGGTTTGGAGAAGGTTATGTTGCCGGAGAATGGGATACTGACAGCATTTCGAATGTTATTTCGTGGTTCCTTATCAATGTAGATCACGCTCCTACTGTTTCGGGCAGTTCTGTGAAATCGGTTGTATTGAATCTTTTGAAATTTTACAATCGTACTTTTCATTCAAGAAGAGCCAACAGCATTTCCGGTTCACGAAAGAATATCTCTGAACATTACGACCTCAACAACGATTTCTTTGCACTTTGGCTCGATCCGACAATGACTTATTCTTCGGGTTACTTCAAGGAGGAAAATTATACGTTGGAACAAGCACAAAAAGCAAAATATCATCGCTTAAGTGAACAATTGTTTTTAACTCCGGAAGATCATGTGCTGGAAATTGGTTCAGGCTGGGGCGGAAACGCTATTTACATGGCTTCTAATTTCGGTTGTAAGGTAACTTCTATTACTATCTCAACTGAACAGCACAAAGAAGCAGTAAAACGCGTAAAACAGGCGGGATTAGATCATTTGGTGAAAATTGAATTGCAGGATTATAGAAAAGTAAAAGGAACGTTCACCAAAATTGTTTCGATTGAAATGCTGGAAGCAGTCGGGGCAGATTTCCTTGAACCCTATTTCACTCAATGCCATAAACTACTTGCACCAAATGGTATATTGGCCCTGCAGGTAATTACTTGTCCCGATTCACGGTTTGAGGAATTGAAAAATGGTGTCGACTGGATTCAAAAACATATTTTTCCGGGTTCTCTGCTGCCTTCAATCGGGGAAATGAACAGAATTATCAACGAAGTAAGTGATCTAACACTTGTTGATGTAAAAGACCTTGGCCTTCACTACGCACGAACTCTTCGTACCTGGTTTGAGAATTTCAATGCCAAACAGGAAGAAGTGAAAGCGCTTGGATTTAGCGAAACGTTTGCCCGTAAATGGAATTACTATCTGAATTATTGCGAAGCGGCATTCGAAATGAGAAACATCAACGTGATGCAATTGGTATACACCAGACCGAACAACTTGCTTCGCAAATAATTAAGACTGAAAAACTAAGAATTAGAGAAATGACTTATCCTGGATTAGGTGATTTTATTTCTAACTCACATGGTTCACTGACAGCGGACCAAATCTTTGCGATCTTCTTTCTCTGCGGTTAATATGACTCAAATTATATTACCGCAAAGAAATAAGAACGCAAAGAGAATTGCAGAATACTGCAATCCCATCACCTACTTCTCTAGCAATTCCTAGAGAAAAGGATATTAAGGAGCAGTTAATAACAAACCTTTCTTTTAATTCTCTTCCTGATACCGCAAAAAGTAAATTCCGGCAGCAATGCACAAAACACTTCCGACTAAGCCGCTCAAACGAATTCCAAAATCGTCACCTACGTCCTTCCCATAGATCAGCAGCATGGAGAAAATCGCCATTCCGAAAGTCTGGGCCAGCTTCACAAAAAAGTAGCGGACACCAAAATACAATGCCTCTTTGTTCACTTTGGTACGCTGAGAATCTTTTTCAATAATATCAGCCAAAAGAGCTAACGGAAGAATATTCATAGTTGCCATTGGCAGAGCTGCTACGCAGACAATAAAGAAAATCTGGAAAGTTGGAGAAAAGTCGAAATTCCCCAGGAAATACAATCCTGTAAATACAAAACCAAGAATTACCAGCGACAAGGAAATGATTCGTTTAATTCCGAATTTTCGCGATGCCGGACCAATGATCGGGTAGAAAATAAACGACGAAAGCACCAAAGTGATCATCAGTTTATTCCCTATTTCTTCCGGTAGTTTCACCAAAATGGTAACGAAGAAGATCAGCCCGGTTTGTATAATTGTAATAGAAGTATTGAAGGCGAAATCGGCCAAAAGATAGAGTCTGAAATTAGAGTTTTTCAACGATTGTCGTAATGCAGTGGTCAGTTTAATAGAAGAAGCTTCGCCCTTGCACCAATCGCGTTCTTTGATAAACAAGACTGGAATTGCCATGAAAAATGCCGCTAAAACACAATACAATCCAACAGTTAGCTGCAAACTTGCCAGCTTATCCCAGCCAAGTGTATCCTGGAATAATGATGTAATGTTAAATGCATTTGATGCCAATCCAATTCCCACAACATATCCGACCGATTGCCAGGTTGTAAGCTTTACTTTTTCCGGTAAATCGGATGCCATTTCCGGAAGCAGGGCGTAATATGGAATTCCATAAGTAGTAGCGGAAACATAAAACATGATAAGCGTAAATACCAGCCAGATTGCGTTGAGGTTACTTTCCGTGTTGGTAAGAGGAATAAACACCAGCCAGCAAAAAAGACAAGCAGGTATAATCGCAAAACGCATAAATGGGATCCTTCTTCCCGATTTGTGATTGCTTCTGTCACTCCTTTGGGCAATTATCGGATCGAAAAGAGCATCCAAAAGTCTTCCGCTTGTTGTAATAATTGTAATAAGATTAATAGCAGCAAAAATAGCCCCTTGAAAAATTAAGATTGGTAACCCGCTTTTTTCAGTTGGAGAATACATGAAAACAAGAATAACCGAGATCATGTTGACCAAAATGCTCCACCCAACAATACCTGAAGAATAAGCCAGAATGATTTTGTTAGGAACGCGAGGCTTGGGCACTAGTAGGGAATCGGGCATTTCACATCTGTTTAATATTGAACTATTTGTGATTACTAAATTGATTTAGCGAAATAATTGTCAAAATATTTGTTAAAATAACATTTTTCATCATCTTTGTAGTGCAATTCACCACAACGAATTGGTAAAGCTATCATTTTTCGAATATAAAATATAGTATTACCATTATTCACTTTAAAACCCTTTTGACTATTTTTCAAAGGGGTTTTTATTTACGTGATTATTTCTAATTTAGAAACTTCAAATCTAAATTCACTACGTTTTGTTACAACATATTACAAGTTAAAACTTGACTTGATGAAAACGATTTACGCATACGCAAAGTGATTAAAGCATTCTTGAAAGTTAATCATTCGGAAACGCTCGCCGAATGGGAATTAATACTCATCAGAAAAATAGATTTCCTGAATCTCATCGGAACGCTAAATGTTCTTTTCGCGCTCACATTGTTCTCTTTCTTAGGATTCACAGAACTAAACATTCACTTCTTTGCTGTTTTCGGCCTGGCCACACTTGTTTATTTATTCAACCGCTTAGGGAAATATCTCCTCAGCAGTTATTTATTCTTTGCTATCGGCATTTATATTCTTTCGGCAGTAACTGTTTTCATGAAAATGGAAAGCTACGCCCTGATGTATTTTTTTCCTCTAACACTTTCCATTGTTCAGTTGCTTGGAAGGAAGGAAACGTTTAAACACCTGATCGTATGGCTGATCATTTACTTTCTCTGCATTAGTTCTCTGATCTTTGTCACCAAACAGTATACACCCTTCGAACCTGATACTGAACTATTGGATTTTCTGCAGGGATTCAATATTCTGCTTTCATTTTTCTGCGGGCTCATTCTGATCATTATCATTACCTGGACAAACATTTCACAGGAATCGCAAATCAGGAAATCGGCAGGAGATAAAGCCACTTTACTCGCCGAACTTTTTCACCGGGTAAAAAACAATCTGAATATCGTAACGAGTCTGTTGAATATTCTGAAAAACAATTCCGAGTCGAAAGCCGTTCAGGATGCTCTGGAGGAATGCCGGAATCGTGTTTTTTCTATGGCGCTTGTCCACCAGCAGATGTATTCCAGTGAAACGGTAGGTAGTTTAAACCTGAAGACTTATTTAACGGATCTTATTCTGAGCATAGAACATTCATTTGGTGGAAATGCCGATGTGACAATCAAAATTGAAGACGATATATATTTACCTATTTCCAAGGCTGTTCCTACGGGATTAATTCTCAATGAACTGATAACGAATGTATACAAACATGCCGTTTTACCGGAAAAAAAACTTGAAATCGGTATCACCGTCTGGTTGAACGGCTTATACCTTATGATTGAATTGGAAGACAACGGACCTGGAATTCAAGATGAAAGAAAACGGGAAAACACGCTTGGCATCGATTTAATTAAATCGCTAAGCGAGCAGATAGATGCAACTTTTCATCTTTCAAATAAATCCGGTTCCCAGGGTACGAAAGCTTCTATTTCCTTATTCAACACGGCAGAAGAAAAATAGAACCGACATCTTCAGGCTTTTTTGGTACTTTTAATAAATCAAGCTTTTACTATGAACAAAGTATTTTACACTATTCTATTCTTCGGACTTATAAGCTGCGGCTCAGATTCATCTGTCACCGAATCGGCAGGTGATGCTTCTGAAAAGGATGAAATTGAAACTTCTGAACCCGAAATTGCAGTTATTCCTGTTGTTCCGAATAAAAGTGTTGATACATTATCAGCAAAGCAACTGAAGCTGCTAAAACCATATCTAAAAACTACTTCTATCAACGAACTGGATGAATTCATCAAAACAATGCGACTGGTGAAAACCGATACAGCTTTCGAAAAGGCTTATCATTCCGCAAAACCGTTGATTGAAAAATTACAAACAGAGTTTAGCAAGAAGAATCCGGAAGCTTATGAATTGGTGGAAAAACTGAAATTTATGAACCAGTTCTTCGCGGTTCGTCCAAGCTGTGTTGCCGAATGTACGGAATTTGTGATCGATTATGATTTCAAACAATTGCTCGAACTTGCGAAAGAAACAAAAGGCACGGCTGACGATGAATTTGTTGAAATGAAAATCTACTGTGAAGGCAACCAGGGAACTTACAATCCGGGCTGGTTCACTTATTTTGAAAGAACATGGGATTATGGCGGTGGTGTAACCCTGGGAGATAACTCGATTTACAAATTCCTGAAAAAATCATACGCTTACCAGAAAAAAACAACCCTTTTCAAAACAGATGTTGATCAACTCAGAAGTGAAACAATCGGGATTATGGGACACCCGGTTTATATGCAGTCACAGGAAAGGGTGCTAGCCGAATTGGACAAGATTGTTAAGGAAGGAATTGTCTCTAAAACCGAGAAAGCAAAACTTCTGGAATACAGAAAACGCAACGAGGATATCGAAAAAGCAGATGAGCCCTTACTTCAGTTCGATTGTGCAACAAAAGATTGTGATTGGGGAGGATAGAGAATTAATCGCAAATGAGCAATGTCGAATTACTAATTAAAGGGGGTTGAACAATTCTCTTTACTTTTTAAGCAATTTCTTCGTCGGCAACTGCAATCCCAAACCTCCGGTAACTGACAAATTTGTCTGTAAATTATTTGCCTCCGGATTCCGATTGTTTAAGAGTTTCGTTTCAGCATAGAAATAGAAATACTGGCTGGCGTGAAATTTAAACCCCATCATTCCATCCCAAACCGGTTGGTAGAAGCGATGATTTTCGTATTGAAGTGTTTCTAATTCATTGCGATATACCTGCATTGCTGATAAACCAAATTCCAAACCTATAAAAAAGTCGAAACGCTTCACTGTGAAATTTCTCAGAACACCTGCTTCAATCAGGAAATAATCGTTGTAAACAGGTGTTCCTGACTGTGTGCTGGTCAACACCAGAGCATCTCCTCTAAAAGAATATTTATGGTCTAACTGATACGCAAAATGCCCGCCTACAAAATTCATTGCCGATTTTCGGTTCATTGAAAAGGTCGGATAAATACTCCCTGAAACTTCCAGCAAGCCCTGGCGTTCGCCATTCTCAACGTCTTGAGCAAGCCCTGAAAAAACAATCAAGCAAGCCATTATTGACAGCACTTTTACCATAAATCAGAGATTTTGTAATTCAAACTAACTGTTGTAAGCAAATGTCCTTCCAGGCTTCCTCCCGAACTTTTTTCAAAACTTACTCCGTAATCGGTATAGACTGTTTCAATATGAGTTCCGAGGTGCAGCATGTATTGCGACATCAAACTAATATCCAATCGGTCATTTAAGCGGATATGCGTTCCAATTCCTGCCTGAACAGCACTACTCCATCTGTTTACCTGGTTTGTCCGGTTGTTCAACTCCTGGCGATACGTATAATCAAAACAATGGCCTGCAAGAACATAGGGGCGAAATAACGGATTCGGATTCTCCAAAACATAGAACATCACGCTCCACCCAATGTGGTAATCGTTTCGTCTGACTTTATTATTTGAACTTGGCAAATAATCGAAAAACCATTCTGTATTTACACGATTGTTCGCCTGAACACGGAATTGTCCGCCTAAGCCTAGTGCAAAAGGATCAGGTTCAGAATGATCTATGGTATAAGATTCTCCATGGTGATGATCACCACCGTTGAACGAGCTCATGGTACTTCTCATTCCAATGGAAACAGTACCACCCTGATTTTTGTTCTTATAACTAAACGTTTGTGCAGTAAGCTGATTGAATCCTAACAACAAAACTGCCAGTAATAGGTTTTTCATAGTATTGCTTTCTAAGAGAACGCTGATTTTTCGGAATTGTTATAAAAGAAAAAGAGGTGCTTCCCGCCACAGCGGACTCAGCAACCTCTCTTCTTAATGTATTATATTATGTTTCAGGAATTAAATTCCGAACTTTTCCATAATCGCGTTCGATACGCCGGTTGAAGAATATCCACCGTCGTGGAACAAATTCTGCATCGTTACCATTCTGGTAAGGTCAGAGAACAAAGTAACACAGTAATTAGCACAATCCTCAGCACTTGCATTTCCTAGTGGGGAAATTGCATCTGCATAGTCGTAGAAATCGCCAAAACCTTTAATTCCGCTTCCGGCAGTAGTTTTTGTAGGAGATTGAGAAACCGTGTTTACACGAACTTTTTTCTCAACTCCATAGTGGTAACCGAAACTACGTGCAATAGACTCTAACATTGCTTTAATATCTGCCATATCTGTATAGAACGGGTAAGTTCTTTGAGCCGCAGCATACGATAACGCCACAACGCTTCCCCAATCGTTAATTGCATCCAGTTTCTTGGCTACAGAAAGCATTTTATGTAATGACATAGCCGAAACATCAATTCCCTTTTGGAAATAATCGTAATTTGAATCAACATAAGAGATATTCTTACGAATATTCACCGACATTCCGATAGAGTGCAAAACAAAGTCAATTTTACCGCCAAGCACTTCCTGAGATTCGGTAAACAATTTTGTCAAATCTTCAATACTTGTTGCATCAGCAGGAATAATTTTGGAATTTGTTTTTTCAGCCAACGCGTTAATTTCTCCCATTCGCATGGCAATTGGAGCGTTAGTTAAAACAAAAGTAGCACCATGTTCGTACGCTTTTTCAGCAACTTTCCATGCTATGGAATTCTCATCTAAAGCACCGGTGATAATACCGCGTTTTCCTTCTAATAATTTTGACATATCTGAATTTTTAGTGACACAAATTTAGGATTTATGCTGAAACTAACACCACTTTTCGTTACTCTGCGAAAAGCTCCTGAAAAACACCCGCTTTTATTCCGTAGCGCGGATTCTCGGTTCCTTTGTCGTAAGATACCGAAACTACGTCGGCCTCAATTTTAAGAACAATCGATTCACCTGCGTTTTTCTGTTCGAAATAATTATAGCCAAGATCATCCAAATCTTCTCCATTGAGGCGAAAGAGATTCATCTGAACGGCTTTATCGTCAGTCAATCCAACCATTAAAACATCTGTTTTCCCTGCTTCCATCTCAACTTCGTAAATTTTCACTTTCACATCGTTGAGATCGTTTAGCTCCCAAACACCAATCACGTTTACCGTTCCGCCAATACGCACCATACATTTAACTGTATTCGTTCCTTCAATCACAGAAACAAGCGTTTGGTACTTTTCCAGATAAAGTCCTTTCACATTAGGTACTTCACCGGTAGAATTAAAATCGGCAATCAATTTTCCGTTTCCTGTAATGGAAAGAACCTGCGAATGTGCAGAAAAAGCCGTAGCAAGAAAAAGTAGTAAGCAGATTGTTTTCATACACTAAATTTCAAATTCGAACTGCTGTCTGTCAAAAGCCACATGAACGTTCAGAGGCAATT
Source organism: uncultured Flavobacteriales bacterium (assembly GCA_946479985.1). The sequence continues at coordinate 18,736 of CAMLIF010000029.1, read as the reverse complement.
CGTTTTCAATTTCCCGGTGAGTCCCGAACATGTGCGAAATATGAGTGAGATAAGCTTTTTTGGGATTTACTTTCTCAATAAACTCTAATGCTTCTTCGAGATTGAAATGCGAAATATGCAATTCTTTTCGCAAACAATTAATGATCAGCACCTCTACCCCGGTTAGTTTGGCAATTTCTTCTTCATCGACCGTTTTAGCATCGGTGATGTATGCAAAATTCCCGATCCGAAAACCAAAAACTTCCATTTTATAGTGCATCACACGAATAGGTGTAATTTCTAATGTATGATCTAAATGAATGGGTGCATTACTGAAATTAATCAGGTTCACACGCGGAATTCCGGGATACGAATTCTCCTGGAAAACATAATGAAACTCCCTTCTTAAAGCCTGTTCAACGGAAAACGTACAATAAACATCTATGGCTTTATTCTCTTTAAAATTGAACGCACGCACGTCATCCAACCCGGCAACATGATCTTTATGCTCATGCGTAAATAAAATCGCATTTAAGGTTTGGACCTTCTCGCGCAACATCTGCTGACGGAAATCGGGGCCTGAATCTATCACATAATTGCCTGAATCAGTTTCAAAAAGAATGGAACAGCGTAAACGATTATCTTTCGGATCAGCAGAGGCACACACATGACAGTTACATGCAATTACCGGAACTCCCTGCGAAGTTCCACTACCCAGAACAGTAACCTTAAGCTTTGCCATTATTCCATTTTAGAACAGCCACAAAGTTCACGATCCAACCAATGATTAGTAATAATCCTCCGATAGGTGTAATTGGACCGATTGCTTTTTTAACCGTTTCAACCCCCGCTACATTGGCAAAGGTTAATCCGTAAATACTTCCGGAAAACAAAATAACTCCCAGTAGAAGTAGCCAGAACGCTGATTTCCCTGTGGAGTTAATCTTAGAAAAAATGAATGGTAAAATCAGGAATGCAATTCCATGATACATTTGATAACGAACTCCGGTTTCAAAAGCGTTCAATTGATCAGGTTCCAATTTGTAGGTTTCTTTCAATGTATGAGCGCCGAAAGCACCCAAAATAATTGAAAGTATAATCAATAAAATTCCTGTGAGCAACCATTTCTTTTCCATATTTCAAAAATAGAATGAAAATTGATAGCTGCTCATCGAAATGTGATAAATAAGCTTATTCCTTTGTTTTTGAAACAACATTCACCAATTCGTAAATAAAATTGGATTGCCCGGCAGCCGGGTTTTCTCTTGTCGTTATTTTCACCGTCAGAAAGTACGTATAGCCCGGTTCAAAGTTAAATCCGGCAATTGGCTCCGGTAAAACCTCCCAAAAATCTGTTCCGATAGAAGCTCCTTTTTGAACCTGGAAGCAAGAAGTGTTTCCATCTGTTCCGTTACACGGAATTTTAGTTCCCATGACTTTCATTGATACTTGCTCCGATCCGCCAGTTAACGGTTCGTTATTATGTGCGAATAATTGAGCTGAAAAAGCCAGAAGCACAAAAGTTAAAAATGTTTTCATAATAAATGTTTTTAGTAGCTATTAGCAATTTACAAAAAAAAGCCCCGACATTCACGTCCGGGACTTTAATATTTCGAATTAATGATTTTTCATGTAACGTGCGAATTCCAGTTTATCCTCTTCGAATGACATTAAATCCATTAGTTTATTTGCATTGGTCTTATCAGTCATACGATCGTAAAAGAATTTCGACATATCTAATTGGTCATCATCGTGCATTAACAGATTAACCATTTTGTAAGCCTGATCTGAGCTCACGCAAGTTCCGCTTAAATTCTCTTTCATGTAAGCAATCTTATCATCATCAAAATTCAATTTACCGATAGTTGCTATTTCATTGTCTACATTAGACATTACTTTTGTACAAGAATATCCTGTTGAAGTTGCACTTGTAGTTGTTGTGGCTGACGTAGTTTGAGGCTGTGATGTTGTGACCTCTCCTGTAGTTGTTTCTCCACCTGACCAGGAATCGCTTTGTGTTGTACTTACTCCGTTGTTTGTTGTGGTAGTAGATGAAGAACCATAAGTAGAGGTTGTTGTTTGAGAATTCCCTACTCCATTCACACTGCTTGATGTTGTATGTGTTTGCGAACCCTCCGTAACGGTTGTAGAAGTTCCGTAAGAACCTTGATTTCCGTTCATCATCGGATCACTCATATTCATATTGATGTTCACATTGATATTTCCGTTCGGGTTATTCGGATCGGAAATAGTTGTATTCATCCCGAAGTTTCCGTTGCCACCATTCATATTCGGATCTGTTACAGTTGTCGAAGTCGACATTCCGATATTACCTGTTCCACCGTTCATGTTCGGATCTGAAACGGTTGTTGAAGTTGTCATTCCTACATTTCCCGTTCCGTTAATATTCGGATCTGAAACCGTTGTAGAAGTTGTTATCGTTCCTGAACCATTTCCATTTTGTGTTGAGCCGGAGACCATTGGGCTGGTTGCAGATCCATTTCCTCCTGTTTGTGTTGTAGATTGGCTCCCACTATTGGTTTGTGTTTGCCCGGAAGTTGTTGTTGGCTGCGAGGTAGTTTGTGTTCCGCCTCCAGTTGTAGTTGAAGCTGTTGACTGATCAGAATAAACAGCCTGTTCATTTGGTCTGTACTCAACTGGCGTTCCACCTGCAGGAGCCATTCCTTCGTTCGTTACACCAAAGTACTTCAGTTTTCCTTTTCCTTTTTTGAAGGTAACACGACATACGTGATCCCCTGAAGTTTCAGGATCCATCCAGAACTTTTTATTAATATCTGCCGTTTTTCCATCAGCGAAAATCAATTTCAGTTCATAAGATCCTGCAGCCATTCCCGAAATTTTCAGGTTTGTTTGTGGAATTGAGTTTTGACGCGTTCCGTTTAAGATGGCAAAGAATTGTTGTCCGTTGTTATTGAAAATGGTCAGAGAATAATTTTGAGCCATTCCAATGTAGGAGCAAATCACAAATGATAGTAGAGTAAAATATTTCATAAGATTTACATTAAATTTCGTTCGGCGCAATCTAACTTTGTGCCAACAATTAAAATTCGACGGTAAAAATACGCCGAACCTGTAGGTTTAACAAGAAATTAAGAATTAATCAGCTAAAATGAGTTCTTTGGCATTTGCGAGAGCAGCTTCCGTAACGGATTCTCCGGACATCATCTTAGCTATTGCTTCCAGACGATTTTGATCGTTTAGCGGAGTAATAGCGGTTTGAGCATTCGCCTTACTTACCTCCAAATGATGTGTTGCTTTTGCCGCAACCTGCGGAAGATGAGTTACTACCACACACTGAATATTCTGTCCGATTTTCGCCAGGAAGCGTGCAACTCGTGATGCAACATCTCCGGAAACTCCGGTATCAATTTCATCCAGGACCAAGGTAGGAAGTCCTTTTTTGTGGCTTAATTCTGCCTGAATGGCAAGCATCAATCGGGAAAGTTCTCCGCCGCTTGCCGCTTTTTCAATTGATTTCAACTCCATACCGGCGTTTGCCGAGAACAAGCATTGAACGGTCATTCCACCGTTTGAATCGAGTTCATTTTTTCGCTGCAAATCGAACACTATTTTGGCATCTGCCATTTTGAGCTCTTTCAAGCTGTTCTCTATTCGAACCACTACTTCTTTCGCCGCTTTATTGCGTTGATTGAATAACAGGTCCGACTTTTCAGTGATCTCTTGAATTAGCTTCGAAACAGCCTGTTCCAAAGAAAAAATCCGTTCGTCTCTGTTGGCATCAGCATCTAATTGCTCTGCGAGTTTTTGTTGGATTTGCAGTAACTCTTCCTGGGTTGTAACACCGTATTTATTCAGTAATTTATTGTACTTGTCAACAGAATCTGTCAATTGAAATAAGCGTTCCGGATCGGCTTCTACTTTTTCAAAAGCTGACTGAGCATCGTTTTCCAATTCTTTCAATTCAACAATTGCAGAATTCAGACGATTCGAGAAATCTTCCGATAAACTATCCGAAGATTTATATTTCTCAGCAAGCACTTTCAACAATCTCAATCGGTCCAGAGGACCGTTATCTTCACCAATTCCCGTTGAAATGGCTATATACAATTCCTTTAACTGATCAACATTCGACAAACCAGTCAGTTCAGCTTCAAAAGAAACATAATCCAGTTCATCCAAACGATGTTCAGTTAATTCGTTATGCTGAAAACGTGCAAACTCAATTTCGCGTTGCTGAACAGCCAGATTCTCTTTTAAAGTTGATAATTCGTTTTCAAGTTTTCGAAGCTCGGTAACTTTCAATTTCACTTCAAGCGCTAATTCAGAAGAATCAGCAACTGCATCAAGGACATTTAACTGAAATTGAACCTGCTTTAAAGCCAGCGTTTGATGCTGTGAGTGAATATAGACCAGTTGTTCTGTCAACTCTTTCAAAGTAACTAATGAAACCGGAGTGTCATTTATAAAAGCTCTTGATTTTCCCTGACTCGTTATTTCACGACGGATAAGCGAAACGGGTTCATAATCCAGTTCATTCTCATCGAACCATTCCTTGTATTGTTCGTCAATTCTGAAATTGGCTTCAACAATGGTTTTTTCCTTGGAATCACGAATTACGGAATAATCGGCACGTTCGCCAAGAATTAAGTTAAGTGCACCAAGCAGAATGGATTTACCAGATCCTGTTTCACCCGTTATAGCAATAAATCCAGCGGGGAAAAGTAAATCTGCTTCTTGAATAAGGGCAAAATTACGTATGGAAAGTGATTGTATCATTACTGCAGAATAGCATCGTATTTAGATGAATTCGCCGGATCAATTTTCTTTAGAACCGTAACAACTTCTGTTTTTTCAGCTTCCGTTGCATCTGCAAAAATGCTCTTCAGCTCAGTTACTTTCGATTGGGCGAAGTTTAACAGATTGATAGAATTCGGTCGAGTTGAAGAAATTTTTGCCATTTTTTGTAATGCCGAAATCATTGCTTTCCTAGCCTCTTCAGGTTTGGAGTACATCATGTCCATTCCTTTGCGGTGATATTCGTAACTACCTTCTCTAAGCGGATCGAACAATTGCTGCAATGCGTTATCAACTAACCAATAACGGTTACGTTTCCCCTGTTCATTCGATTTCCACCCGGCAGAACCCGAAGCTTGGGCATTGCTAACAATTTGCTGAGCTTCCTGGAAATAGGGTGTCCCTCCTTTGTTTGAAAAGGAATCGTAATCTAAACCAATAATGTAATACGCATAAAATGCGAGAATGGAACTCAGGTTATCCCTGAACTGATTAGGAGCGAACAGAACAACCGAACTTTTCGTGTAAGAAAACGAAAAATCATCGTCCTGGAAATTGAATAATGTGGAGTTGTACGAGCTATTGAAACAAGGTCGTGTTGCCTGCACCTGCAGAGATCCTGTAAAGTTCCCGGCATTAATTGTATTGATCTGAAGCTGCATTTGACAGTTAATACGCTCTTCTACTTTGAACTTGTCTTTGGTCCATTTCGTATTGTTCATCAAATCATAAATGGTTTGTTTCAACTGCTCAAACAATTCTTTTTCTGCGGTTGTGACCTCCGTATTTACGTTTGTAATAATACTTACTGTACAGTTCAATTCCTGCGCTCTTACCAGATTAACGGAAAGCATGAAAATTAAAAAACTAACGATTTTCAAATATTTCATCGTGAAGTGCTATTAATAGTTGATAAGCTAATTGTTGCTTTGACTGTAACTCAAAACTACGAATATTATTGTTTGGAAAAATCAATTGAACCGAATTCGTATCAACACCAAAGCCAACTCCGGGTTCGCCCATTTGATTCAACACAATGGCATCTAGTTTTTTCTTTTCCAGTTTCCCTTTTGCATAATCTAACCCGTTCTGAGTTTCCAGAGCAAAACCAACCACCAGTTGATTTTTGTTTTTTTCGGATGCCGCCCAGGAGAGAATATCGGGGTTCTTTGTTAATTCAATCATCAAATTGTCATCCGACTTTTTGATCTTCTGATCAGCCATATGAACCGGACGATAATCTGCAACGGCGGAGGCAAAAATCCCTAAATCGCATTGCGACCAGTTTTCTTTTACTGCGGTAAGCATTTCCTCTGCACTTTTGATTGGAATCAACTGAACGTTCGGATGTGTAATTGTCAGAGCCGTTGGTCCGGAGATCAGAATTACTTCAGCGCCCATATTTGCCGCGGCTTCTGCCAGGGCAAAACCCATTTTTCCGGAAGAATGATTCCCGATAAAGCGAACAGGATCTATTGCCTCATAAGTTGGCCCTGCAGTAATCAGCACTTTCTTATTCGAAAACCCGTGGTGTTGAGCAAAATGTTTTACCAAATGCGCCACAAGTGTTTCAGGTTCAGCCATTCGGCCCTGACCAATAAGACCGGAAGCCAAAAAGCCGGATTCAGCCGGAATGATTGTATATCCAAAACTCTCCAATTTCGCCAAGTTCTCAGCTGTAGTTGGGTGCACATACATATCGAGATCCATTGCCGGAGCAATAAAAACCGGACATTTCGCGCTCAGATAGGTTGCAAGAAGAAAATTATTAGAAAAGCCATGAGCCATTTTAGCCAGCGAAGATGCAGTTACAGGAGCGAACAACATAACATCTGCCCAAAGTGCCCATTCAACATGATTGGTCCAATTTCCGGTTTTCGTATCGTAAAAATCAATCCCGACCGGATTTTCCGAGAGTGTGGATAAGGTTAGCGGTGTAATAAAATCAGAAGAGGCAGGAGTCATCATACATCTGACTTCTGCCCCCGATTTCTTCAAAAGACGCACAGTTTGCGCCATTTTATAAGCAGCAATTCCACCCGTAATACCGAGCAAAATACGCTTGCCTTTTAAATTCATCTTAGTCCTGAATAGGTCTGGAATAAATTTGATCTGCTTTCATTTCTTCAATTGCAATAGCTACTGCTTTTGGCAATTTTTCATAGAAACGAGAGATCTCGATTTGTTCGCGGTTTTCGAAAATTTCTTCCAGGTTATCAGTTGAAGAAGCAAATTCCTGCAATTTACCAGTCAATTCTTCTTTCATAGCAGTACTAATCTGGTTTGCACGCTTAGAAAGAATTACGATAGATTCGTAAATGTTTCCCGATCCTTTTTCCAAATCGACCGTGTCGCGCGTTACCGTAGAACGCTCAGCATTATTGTTTTTAAAGCTCATCTTTAGCTACTTATTTTTGTTCTGATTTCAATTTTCTCAATGCTTCCAGCTTAGCAGGATAGCTTTCGAATTCGCGAAGATACGATGATTCAGGGAATTCCGCAAGGAATTTACCATAAGTATCTTCCGTAACTTTAATTCTGTCTTCCAGTTTAGACTCAACGCTGTTTTCAGCTAGCAAATATGAATTTCTCAATAAGATCACAATTGCTTCTTCACGGAAAGTTGAAATAGGGTAATTCTCCAGGAACGAAGTAGCTGAAACAACTGCCGCTCTGTAGTTGAAGGTTTTAGAATAAAGCCGAACCGACATCATATCTTTTGTCTGTAATTTAAACCGCAGTTTATCCATTACCGCATTGCACGTATCTACCTTTTCCGAATTAGGGAAACGATTGATAAAGTTTTGCAGTTCATTCAAAGCAACTTCTGTCTCTGTTTGATCTAAACTTGGTTCAGGGCTATTGTGAACAGCACAAAGTGCAGCAAGGAATGTAGTTTCCTCCACCAGCTTGGAATAAGGGAATTTTAATTGGAATGAAGCCAGGTAGTAACTTGCCAAATACCAATCTTCCACATGATAACACGCCATCCCCATTCGATAGTAGGATATTTCACCCTGTGGCGATTTCGGTGAACGCTGATATACCTGTTCGAATAAACCCACACAACGCTCATATTTTCCTGCATCATACAATTTGTTGGCTTCTTCAAATTTGGCTTCGTAATCATCTGATTTAACAACGCGGTTGTAATTATCACAGCTTGCTAACGTGAAAACACATATTAAGCACAGGATAGCGTATTTGATTAGTTTGTTCATTTTAAAATGCTAATTCTTTAAATTCATTTCGAAGTAATAACCGGAGTAATTACTTCACACGTAATTGACGACCTACCTGTAAAAGTGTCGTAGGTTTAATTCCGTTTAAGCTGCATAACTTAGAAACCGTAGTATTATTGCGTGAAGCAATTTCCGAAAGTGTATCACCCGAACGCACTTTGTAATATCTTTTTGCAGATGTTGCAGCCGGAGTACTTTGAACAGACGCAATTGTTTCACCCGAAACCTGGTAATCAGACGGTTTTGCTCCCGGACGGAAGATACCGCTGTGAACCATCAGGTTTTCATCCTTCACTTCTTTTTTAGCAAAATCAATCACTTCTTCCGGGTTCATTGGCGCATCATAGAAACGTACTTCAAAATGTAAATGCGCTCCATAAGAACGACCTGTATTTCCACCCAAACCAATTACTTCACCTGCCTGAACTTCCTGATCAGGAGCAACCAAATGCTTGCTTAAGTGAGCATAAAACGTTTCCAAACCATTGTAATGACGTATTACGATTAAGTTCCCGAAACCACCGTCATTCCATTTTGCATAACGTACTTTACCGGCCCAGGCAGCACGAACTGTGTCTCCGGTATTTAGATCGATATCAATTCCATTATGATAACGTCCGCTTCTGTAACCATAACGCGATGTTACCACTCCGGGAGCCGGAATATGAAAAGCTGAGTGCAAACTATCCATTACGCATAGCCAAACGGTGTCTTTTATTTTCGACATATCGTTTCCTTTGGAAGCGGTATAGCACGAATTATTGTCCCATCTCTGAGAAAAATGATACATAGTATCTTGTTCAAAATAGGAATGCAACCAGGGATTCATGACACCATCGAAGGCTTTATCCTCAAGATATTTCCATGTTCTGTTGCTGTAAATCACCATTACTCCTTCCGGAGTTTCTAAGGTATCGATTGCTGTTTGACCGTTCGCCAGGAACGAACAAGTGACTAGGAATAATAATAAAATTCTTTTCATCAGTTCTTGTTACGGGGTTTTTCGGCGTCTTCACCTACCCGTTTTAATGGGCTCGGCGGCAAAGATAAACCATTTATAACTAAGTGAAGTCTAAAAAAAGGTTAATGCTTCATTTTTTCAATGCGTTTTAACACCTCAACACTCTTTCGGTCAACATCAGTGATAAACAATTCATAAACCAGTTCTTCGTTCGGTTTTACCAAATCAACATAGCCTCTTGCCCCGTATGCCTGAGAAGCGGGAACAAGCACCAAACACTTATCAAAAAGCTGAATATCTTTTAGTCCGATCTTTAATCCTGGAATCAGTGAAGCATCAGTCATTCTGAATGTAAACGGCTGATTTCGCTGATAACTGTTGTCATAACGCGGGTTGGTTTTTGTTCCTACGAAATACGCAATTGCAACTTCAGAATTCGTCCCGATTTTATAGTCTTTCAAATCTTTATTGCGTTCAAATACCCATACTTTCACACCTTTTTCTGTCTTAATCGGGTTTATTTTTTTTCCTACGCGCATAAAAATGATGTTGGGAGAATTTGGCGGGATAACTCCCGGAATACCTTTTTCGCCACGGGCAAATTTTGCCGGAAGATAAATCTCAACAAAATCACCTTCATGCAATTCGGTCATTGCAATATCCCAACCCGGAGTCTGCATACTGTAACCCAGTAAAAAAGGGATCATTTCTTTTTTCAAGAGATGGTTCCCATCTACAATAGTTCCGTTTTCCAGTTTTACTTTGTAGTTTAATTCGTAAACATTTCCTGCCTGAAGCGGCTCCCCCTTTCCTTTTTCAAACCATTGGATTTGAATTCCATTCAGAAATTTCTTTTTGTCTACAATCTGGTCTTTAGGCTCAATTGCCTGCTCAAACTTGGAAAGCCCGGAATCAGAACGAGTAGTTTCGCCTTTTGGTTTATCCTCTACAACCGTTTCTTCAACACAAGCCGACAAGCTCAATAGCATCAAACAGCCAATTAACCATTTCATGTTTTTCATATTATTTCAATTCAATTAATTCAATTTCTACAACCAATGGTGAAAGCGGCGGGATTTTATGCATATCTCCGATCAACCCATGAGCGAGATGACTCGGAAATACCAGTATTGCCTTCTCACCTACTTTCATCCGTTTGATTCCTTCATGGATTCCCGACTCAATTTGACTATTGTCAACATCAAAAACATCCAATTCATCTTCGGATGTTTTATAAACCTCAGTTCCGTCAAGCAACTGAACTGAATAAGAAACAAACGCTTCCCGGCCCGATTTAGCCTGTTCTCCGGTAGAAGATTTCATCAAAATATATCGAAGGCCCGAACCTGTTTTTATGATTTCTTTGCTTTCGTACTTTGCCAGAAACAGATCAATGTCCAGATCCTGCTCTTCAGCAAGTTCCTCGTTCATTTTGATGGATTTTTCTGTATTCCATTCCGGAGTTTTCTTAGCCGGCTCCTCATTACAGGAAACTAATACAGTAATTGAAATAAAACAGATTAACTTTTTCATGATACGGGAATGAAATTTTTGACGTTTGTTACAAACCGATCAATTGTTGTTGTCATATCATCCGAACTTACTCCGCCGGAAGCATAAGCATGTCCGCCGCCGCTAAAATGTGCACCAGCCAATTCATTTACCACATATTCGCCTTTAGATCTGAAAGAGATTTTGATCTTTCCATCTTTCTCTGCGAAGAAAACAGCCATTTTAATTCCCTGGATCGAAAGAATTTGATTCACCAATCCTTCTGTATCTCCCTTTTGAGCATTAAAGCGAAGTAATTCATCGGCTGTCATGGAAGCATAGGCAATCGGTAAATCGGGTAAACAAACCAGTTTCTCCGACATGCAATATCCTTTCAAACGAATTTTATCAATTGTATTCGTGTCATAAATAGCTTCGTGGATAGCACTGTGATTAACGCCAGCACTTATCAAATGAGCAATGATATGATGCGTTTTTGATTCTACAGAAGGAAATCTGAAAGACCCTGTATCAGTCATTATTCCGAGGTAAACACATTGTCCGATTAAAGGATCCAGAACATCAAGCAATTCAATATCTTCGATAAACTGATAGATCAATTGTGCTGTAGAGCAGGTTTTAGGATTTGAGATTGCATACAAACAAAAATCGGCCGGATCAAGGTGATGATCAATCATAATCTTAACTGCCGAAGCTTTTTCCAATGCTCCCTGCATTTGTTCTCCAACACGGCTCGGGTGATTGTAATCCAGGCAAAAAATAATATTTGCTGCCTGAATAAGTTCAACAGCTAATTTCTCGTTTTCTTCAAAAACAATAATTTCCGACTGCCCCGGAACCCAGCGCAAAAATTCAGGTGCGGCATCCGGATGGACAACACTTGCATTTAATCCCATTTTGGTCAAAAAATGCTTTAACGCCAATGAACTACCAATCGAATCACCATCAGGCGATTTGTGCGCTGTTATTACTATGTTTTCAGCATCCTTGACGCTATTCCAAATTGTTTTTGCTACAGTCATAAAAGAAGAAAGCCCCGTAAAGGTACGAGGCTTTATTAAATGTTATATAAAGTTGTTTGCTACTTACAAACCTAGTTTTGTTGATTTTTTGCTTTCCACCAGAACCCCAACACAAACCGGCTTGCTTTTTTCGCCGCCTGTTAATGTTACAGCAACAAATATTTTACGAGTCTTGTCTGTTGAGAACTCCAAAGACTCTTTCCCTGCAGATGCAGAATTCGTAAGCACCTTTTTCGTTTTCTTATGTGACTCAACACCATTCACCACTTTCGCATCACCTGACATTTCGTAGATCTCAAAACTGATTGAACCTGACGAACCTGCCGCTGCTTTGGTTGTTAAACGGTAATCTGTTCCAGGCTGAGCGATAAACGACATTTCGTACGTTTTATCTGATGTAATATTTCCTGTTGCCGACTGAGAACTCACGTAAAACTTTTGAGTTTCCTTGGCAGCCATTTTAAGGTGTTCTTTGTGGATCGTTTCAACAGACGGACACTGTGCATACATTGTTGTAAACAAAGAAAATACTGCGAGTGTAATAATTCCTTTCATGATTGGGATGAATTAAATTGAAATAATTTTTTTACGAACTGAAGCTACTTTCACAGAAAGTTCTTTGAAACATTTATCGGTCAACTTACATTCGGAACCTCCGGAAAACGTTAGCTTTCCATTGTTATTTCCAACAGTAGTTTCACCGGAAGAGCATGACAATCCATCGTAAATTTTAATAATTTCCTTGATTTCTTTTGAGTACTCAGCAACTTCAGCGTTGTCTTTGTAACTCACTAAAAACTCCAATAAATTTTCAGCCACAATCTTTTGATCTGCAATTGCCTGATCCAATTTCGCTGATTTTCCGAATCCTTTTGAACTGCCAATCATCAGATGCATTGATTCGATCCATCCGCCAACGAGCATTAAGGAAAGTTCAGAACCTTTATCAATTTCAATTAAACGACGAAATGTTTGATTGTATGTTTTGTCAGATAAACGGAATAATGAATCGGCATTTCCGTCCCATTTCTTAGCCATTTCACCAAGTTCGGTTCCGAAAACCTGTGCCACACCAATATCTTTACCAAGTTTCTCCAGTTTTCCGAAATAACTTAGGTATTGATTCGTTTCATCGAAGGCTGTTAAATACGCCACATCAGCAGTGTAAACACCAAAATTCAATGCTTTTTGAGCAGAATTTGTATACAGGTCAGCATCTTTAGGATCGTGCATTATGGCTGTATTCTTCTCAACTCCCATATCGGCAATCAGCTTGAACTGATCTGAAGGAGAAGGAATATTGTAATCAACCAGAACTTCGGTGTTTTTCGTTTCCTGATCTTCCTGATCAACTGTCTTTTTTTCTTCTCCGCCACATGCCGACAAAAGCAATATTGCCGCGCTAAAGAGTATCGTATTTTTTTTCATAGAAAGTAAAATAGTATGCGAATCTAAATAAAACTTGACAAAATACTGCTAATTAGCTCAAAATTGCCAGTTTACCTGTTTCGGAAATGATCTGTTTTTTCAACCCTTCAGATACCTGAACCAATGGTAAACGCATGTGTGGTGCCATCCAGCCAAGTTCTTCCAGAGCAATTTTTACTCCACCCGGGTTTCCTTCAGCAAAGAACAATTTGGTAATCGGAAGCAAATCATAATGCAATTTACGGGCAGTTGTTAAATCGCCTTTCAATGATGCGGCAACCATTTGAGAAAAATGAGCCGGAAAAGCATTTGCCACAACAGAAATCACTCCTTCTCCACCAACCGCAATAATTGGAAGCGTAATCGCATCATCGCCGGAAAGCAAAAGGAAATCAGCCGGCTTGCAGCGAATAATTTCCATGATCTGCTCCATATTCCCGGAGGCTTCTTTCATTGCTACAAGATTTTTCACTTCGGCAAGTTCCAAAGTTGTTTCTGCCGTCATGTTAGAACCAGTTCTTCCGGGAACATTATACATGATAATCGGTAAATCCGTTGCCTCGGCAAGGGCTTTGTAATGCGCCACGTATCCGCGTTGAATAGGTTTGTTATAATAGGGCGCAACTGAAAGAATTCCGTCAACACCAGAAGGAATATTTTTGAACGCCTCAACAACCGCTAAAGTATCATTTCCTCCAACTCCGTACACGATCGGAAGAGCACCATTGTTTTCTTCCTGAACCGTTTCCAGCACCTTCTTCTTTTCATCGACTGTTAGTGTTGGTGATTCACCGGTTGTACCCTGCACAACCAGAAAATTGATTCCCCCGGCAATTTGCTCACGCACCAGGCGGCGCAATGCTGGATAATCAATCGACATATCTGCTAAAAACGGAGTAACAAGTGCAACTCCGGAGCCTTTGAATTGATTCATTTTGAATACGGATTATTGTTTAAATAATGGGTGCAAAGTTAAGTATTTTCGGGTTCAAACGACACAGAAAGAATTGGAAAATAGAATATTTAACTTTCAGTTAAATAAAAATTTTGAGGTAAAAAAAATGAAAAAACACATCCAAATAGCTTCACATTTTCCTTATATTTAAATAACGAACCACTTTTCAAACACATTCAAAACCACTACGAAATGAAATTAACAAATGAACAAAAGCTTATTATCGGGTCGGCCGGAGACCTTAAAATAAATGCCGTTGCCGGATCAGGAAAAACCACTACCGTTATAGAATATGCGGGTTCACGACCAGCGAAAAGTAAAATTCTTTATCTGGTATTCAACAAATCAGTAAAACTGGATGCTATCAAGAAATTCTCTCAGAAAAACTTACAGAATGTGCAAGTAGAAACCGCCCATTCTCTGGCATACAGACACATGGTTTTCAGAAATGGCTATAAAGTCAGAAATCAGGGTTATCAAATACACGAACTTACCGAAATACTGAACATCAGTAATTCAGGTGAAAAACACAATGAATATGTACTGGCCAATCACATCCTGAAGTTCATGTCGTGCTATTGCAACAGCAACAAAAAAGAACTGACAGAAACAAACTATTTGGACACATTGAACGATAGGAAAGCACGCAGTTTTGCGTTCAATCACTATAACTATATAGTGAATCAGGCATCAGTATTCTGGCAATTAATGTCGACCGGAAAAATTGAGATTACACACGATTTCTACCTCAAAAAATTCCAGCTTTCGAATCCGGATTTGAATTATGATTACATTCTGTTTGATGAAGGACAAGACGCGTCACCTGCAATGCTGGATGTATTTCTCAAACAAAATGCAACAAAAGTAATTGTTGGCGATACTCATCAGCAAATTTATGGATGGCGTTATGCAATAAATTCACTTGAAAGGACGGGATTCTCTCCGCATTTTCTTTCAACCAGTTTTCGTTTCCCTCAGCAAATAGCTGATTTAGCGGGTGAAGTCCTAAACTTCAAAAAACTCATAAACACCTATGAACCCCTGCAAATAATCGGAAGCGGCGTTTCCACAGACTCAAATACCAAAGCCATAATTGCCCGTTCCAATCTCGGATTATTGATGAGAGCCATAGAATGTATTTCCGAAGATACAGACATCAAACACATTTACTTTGAAGGAAACATTCACTCGTACACCTACGCCGATGAAGGTGCTTCGCTATATGATGTGCTCAATCTGTATAATTCCAAACGATATCTAATTAAAGACAAACTCATCAAATCAATGAGCAATATAAACGAGCTGGAAGAATACATTGATAAAACAGAAGACCTGCAGCTAGGAATGATGGTAAAAATTGTACACACTTATGGTAATGAGATTCCCGGACTTTTGAAAACACTCAAGGAAATGCATGTTGAAAAGGATGAAAAAGACAAGGCTCAAATCGTTTTTTCTACCGTTCATCGCTGCAAAGGAATGGAGTATGATGAAATTGAGCTGATAAACGATTTTATAACGGAAGATCAGTTGAGAAAGATTTCAGAAACCAAAGAGAAAGAAAATATTGGAATTGCAAAACTAAATGAAGAAATTAACCTGTTATACGTTGCAATTACCAGGACGCGAAACATTTTAAAGATCCCGGAATCATTGGTTCCTAAAGAATTTAAAGCTTCAGAACATGTAATTGTAATACCGAATGAAATTGCAGAACCACTTGATCTTAATGAAGGTTACGAGAACGTTGGTTCAGAATCGCAATCGACTTTGGAAAAAGCTTATAGCTACGAAGAAATTCGAAAAACGCATGCAGACGCTTATAAACCCTGGACCGCCGATTCGGATTCAGAATTGAGCAGAATGTTTTTTGACGGAATTAAGATCAAAGTAATAGCCGACCATTTTGGAAGAACACGCGGTGCGATTCATTCACGAATCAAAAAGCTGGAATTAAGAGAATTAATAAACTAATTACGAAATCATCTCAATGAAATCACGCTCTGAAATAATCGGTATTCCTAATGAACTTGCTTTCTCCAATTTAGCAGGCCCCATGTTCTCACCTGCAAGCACGTAAGAGGTTTTTGCCGAAATTGAACCTACATTCTTGCCACCGTTTTTCTCGATCAATTCTTTGATCTCATCTCGGCTAAACTGTGAAAACACACCTGAAACAACAAAGGATTTTCCTTCTAATGAATTAGAATCAAGCTGAGCTTCTATTATTTCGAATTGTAATCCTGCCTGTTTTAAACGCGAAATAATTTCACGTGATCTTTCGTCCTGGAAAAATGTCTGAACAGCAACTGCAATGCGTTCACCGATTTCATCAACGGCAATCAATTCATCATAACTTGCTTCTGCGATCGCATCTATATTTTTGAATGCGGCAGCCAGTTTTTTAGCCACCGTTTCGCCAACAAAACGAATTCCAAGAGCGAAAAGCACGCGTTCAAACGGAATAGCAGCTGAGTTCTTTAATCCAAGGAGCAGATTATTTGCAGATTTGTCTGCCATCCGATCCAGATTCACCACCTGATCAAAAGTCAGGTCATATAAATCGGCAACATTTCTGGCAAGGTTCTGCTGGTAAAGCAAATCAATCGTCTCCGCTCCCAAACCATCAATATCCATGGCTTTACGTGAAATAAAATGCTCCATTCTGCCTTTTACCTGCGGCGGACATTCCAGATCATTGGTACAAAAGTGCTGAGCTTCGCCTTCACGTCTTTGCAATTCTGCTGAACATTCGGGGCATTTCTCAATAAATTCAACACGTTCCGCATTTTGTTGTCTGGAATCGACATTTACCCCAACAATTTTCGGGATAATCTCTCCGCCTTTTTCCACATATACCTCATCGCCCAGATACAAATCCAATTTTTCAATCTGATCCGCATTATGTAATGATGCACGTTTGACAACTGTTCCTCCCAATAAAACAGGCTTTAAATTGGCAACAGGAGTAATTGCCCCGGTTCTTCCAACCTGATAAGTGACTTCTTCCAGAATGGTTGAAACACGCTCGGTTTTGAACTTATATGCAATTGCCCAGCGTGGCGATTTAGCTGTAAATCCAAGGTCTTGCTGCTGCAAATAGTTATTTACTTTAATAACAATTCCATCAATATCGAATGGAAGGTTATATCGTTCTACATCCCAATAATGGATGAATTCCATTATTCCTTCAATATTACTGGTCTTGACGATGTATTTGTCTTGCTCCTGTGGAATTTTAAAACCCCATTTTTTAGCGCCAACAACACTCTCGAAATGAGATTCAAAAGGAAGATTGTTGCCATAAACACCATATAAAAAGCAATCCAATCCACGCTCGGCAACAACTTTAGAATCTTGTGATTTCAATGTCCCCGATGCAGAATTTCTGGGATTAGCAAAAACTGGTTCTCCCAACTCTTCACGTAGTTTATTCATCGCTTCGAAGTTTGCTTTAGGGAAAAATATCTCCCCGCGGATCTCGAAATCGGCAGGGTAATCTCCCCGAAGCGTTAATGGTATCGTTCGAATGGTTTTCACATTGGTAGAAATATCTTCTCCCTGGGTTCCATCGCCCCTGGTGACAGCTCTTGAAAGCTTTCCTTTTTCATAACGGATTCCAATTGCAACTCCGTCATATTTCAGTTCGCAAACATATTCAATGGGTCCTTCAGCTAATTTCTTTAAACGCTGTTCCCATTCCACTATCTCTTGTTCTGAATATGAATTGGAAAGTGAAAGCATTGGATAACGATGAACAACAGTTTCAAACTTTTTAGTTATGTCTCCGCCAACACGTTTTGTTGGGCTCAAATCACTCGCAAATTGAGGGAAATCTTTTTCCAGTTGTTCAAGTTCCTTCAACAAAAAATCGAACTCCTGATCAGAAATTGTCGGATTCGATTCTACATAATAATTGTGATTATGCGTATTTAACTCGCTTGTAAGCTGACTGATTCGTTGCTGTGCTTCGCTGGCGTTCATAGATAAAAAAAGCTTTGTCGCAAATATACAATCTTGGAGTTATTGCTTCACGAATCGTTGCCCGAAAACTACAGCGGAAGATCCTATTTTCAGAAAATAAACTCCTGCCGGCAAATCCGCTATATCCAGCGAATGAACCAACGTTCCTGCAATTTCTTGTGTTTGAATGTTTTTTCCTTCTGGAGTCATGATTTCCAGGTAACTGAATTCTTTGTCCGAAACAATTATTATTTCGGATGATGCCGGAATCGGGAAAAGTTCAAAATCAGCTATTTTTTCAAGTTGAATTCCAAGACTACAATCTAAAGCAGGAGCTGCAACTTTGTTTAAAACACCGTTTGAAACTGACCAGGCTTCCCAGTATCCACCAGATCCGGTTGACCAATCTGCGAGTGAAAATGTATTTGTACCATTCATAGTTCCGGGAACTTTATACACCTTAACGGCATTGTTGTTTACGGACCAATTAAGCGGAGAACCTACCACACATGTTTCAGGATCATTATTTGGTTCTTCACAATTCAGCTGAAGAAAAAAAGCAAATTCATCATAGTTTGGATAATCACCATAAACACTAGCAGTTTCTGTAATCGGATCAATACAAACCGCCACATATTCGTTACACGCAATGGCTTTGGGAACAATTCCGTCATCCATTCTCATTCGAGCCATGAATGTCATTAATCGGCCAGAACGATCGGGATTATCGAAGTGAGTATCGGTTATAACATCTGATAAAACGTCGTTATTCAAAAATGGAGTATGATCAACTGTCACATTGTTTTCATAAGGATTGTTTAAAGCTGTGGCTGATGTAACAGAGCCGTTTTCAGCAGAAAAATAGTATTGCCCCTGAATAGCCATTCCAGCACTTGTT
>CAMLIF010000028.1 GCA_946479985.1 uncultured Flavobacteriales bacterium | reverse complement strand
CACACGTGTTTTTTTGTTACGCACGCCTGTTTGTCTCTCCACCACACGAGTTTGTCTGCTCGCCAGGTGTGTTTAACCGTTCACCACTTCTGTTATTTGGTTCTGCGGACAAGTTGTTTTCTCTTTTCGGACACGTTTTTGATACTTTAGCGCCGGAACAAAAACAATTGCTTGAAACCCGTTTTCAGGAAATTCAGGAAGCGTATGATTTTTTGATCAGCAGTTGGAATTGATCTCAGGTGTTATTTGTATTCGGCGTGTTCCCGTATATAATTCTGTCCGATAAATCCGGTTTCAGAATGTGAAAAATCTCAAACGGTTTATATTCCTTGAAATAAGGAAGTTCGTGTTTATAAATTACCATCAGCTTCATTAAATGATTGAATTGTTTTTCGTTCGCAACATTAAATTTGAAGAAAGCAGTGGTTCCATTTGATTTCTTTATGAAAATCATCGAATTTCCGGTTCTGGAATGGTCTTTTGTCCCAATTGAAAAATCTTTGTAATAATCAATAAATAGAACAAACTCCATTATAGAGTCCTTTGAAATGTACTGATTCACGTTTTCCTGAATGATCATTTGATCTTCATCAAACGATATTTTTCCCGTAAATAGTTTTTCCTTTGGCCAATCCGGCATTAAGGGGCGGACATATTTTAGACTCAGGATCACGATTCCAAAGAGTAACAAAACTGACCAGGGTGCTGCTAATCCTAATTTGGCTGCCAGAAAAATCCAGATTACCAATACAGGAATACTCAGCAGCTTTGGTGCCCAATGTAAGTTGCGCTTTACATTAAAATTTCCGGGGTATAGATTTAGTTCAATCATTTCTAAATCTGGACTAGGCCACCCATAAAAAGTAAAGCTGCTCGGCGAAAATGGTTACAGCGAAGCTCGCGATCAGAAAGATCAATGCAGTAATAACATGAATTAACCGCACGAAATGAGCAATAGTCAATCCTGAAAGTAACAACGCTCCTTTAAAAGCCTGACTTCCGTAAATATATGCTGCGGTATATTTCGGGAAGAAGGAATTTGGTTCCTGAAGCTCCGTAGCAATGCGGATATAATTCGCAAAAATATAAGCACCGTAAAGAATTCCCAAACCAAAAATGATGTGGTAAACCAGACGAATGCTTTTGTCTGAGGATTTAACTTCGTTGTCTAATAGCATGAATACTACACTTTTTCCTTCTGGCCTTTTATCTGTTGCTTTTGTAATCGTTCCATGTGCTCAATCTCCATTTTCAGATACTTAGCCGTATAGGATTTTTCCGCATGTTTCTTAATTAGATCTTCCGGAGTCCCGGTACAGACAATGTTTCCGCCTCCGCGGCCACCTTCCGGACCAACATCAATAATGTGATCGGCTACTTTTACCAGATCCAGGTTGTGTTCAATAACCACAACGGTGTTTCCTTCGTTTACCAAACGCTGTAAAACGTCAATGAGCATTCGGATATCTTCGAAATGCAAACCGGTACTTGGCTCATCTAAAATGTAAATGGTGTTCCCTGTTCCTTTTTTTGCAAGTTCGGTCGACAGTTTAATGCGCTGTGCTTCACCGCCACTGAGTGTTGTAGATGGCTGTCCCAACTTGATATAGCCCAAACCAACCGAATTCATGGTTGAAATAGGACGGTGGATTTTCGGAATGCTCTCGAAGAAATGTTCTGCATCTTCAATGGTCATTTCCAGTACGTCGTTAATGGTTTTTCCTTTGAAACGAACTTCCAGGGTTTCCCGGTTGTAGCGTTTCCCGTTACAGGTTTCACATTCTACATAAACATCGGGAAGGAAGTTCATTTCTATCAGTTTCAGTCCACCGCCACCGCAGGTGTCGCAGCGACCTCCGGCAACATTGAATGAAAAACGACCCGCTTTATATCCGCGAATCTGCGCTTCAGGAAGCGATGCGAACAAAGTTCTGATTTCTGTAAAAACGTTCGTGTAAGTTGCAGGATTGCTGCGTGGTGTTCTCCCGATCGGACTTTGATCAATTTCAATCACTTTATCTAACAATTCCAGGCCTTCAATTTTCTTGTAGGGCATTGGTTTCTTCACACCGTTGTAAATGTATGCGTTCAGAATAGGGTAGAGTGTATGGTTAATCAAAGTAGATTTCCCACTTCCCGAAACTCCGGTTACACAAGTAAATGTTCCCAAAGGAATAGTCAGGTCAACGTTTTTCAGATTGTTTCCGGTTGCTCCTTTCAGAACGAGTTTTTTGCCGTTTCCTTTGCGGCGTTTTTCCGGAAGTGATATTTCCAACTCGCCACGAAGGTATTTGGTTGTAATGGAATCTTTACTTACCAATTCATTAAAAGGCGCGGCGTTTACAATTTCTCCGCCATGAACTCCGGCTCCCGGGCCAATATCCACTACATAGTCTGCAGCTTCCATCATTTCACGGTCGTGCTCAACAACAATTACCGAGTTTCCACCGTCGCGCAGACGTTTCAGGGAATTGATCAATCGTGTATTGTCGCGCTGATGAAGCCCAATACTCGGTTCGTCGAGAATGTAGAGTACGTTCATTAATTCGGAGCCAATTTGCGTTGCCAGCCGAATGCGTTGTGCTTCACCACCTGATAAACTTCTGGCAGAGCGGTGAAGTGTCAGGTATTCCAAACCAACTTCGAGGATGAAACGAACGCGTGCCCGGATTTCTTTCAGAATTTCTGTTCCGATCACCTGTTGTTCTTCGCTCAAATGTTTTTCTATTCCGTCTAACCAAACTGCTACATCCTGCAAATCCATGCGTGAAACATCACCGATTGTTTTTTTGGCAATGAAGAAATGCAGTGCTTCTTTTTTCAATCGTGTTCCGTTACAGCTTGGGCATTCGATCTTGTTCATGAAACTTTGCGCCCAACGCTGAATAGCAGGGGAAGAATCTTCAGCATGGCGGCCCATGAAAGTTCCCAATCCTTCAAATTCAATGGGTTTTTCCTTTGCAACAGTTTCCAAGCCTTCGTTTCCGTTCAAAACCACGCGAAGAACATCTTCCGGTAAATCTTTTATTGGTGTTGTAAGCGAAAAGCCTTCCTGCTGTAAATAAGCTTCCAGTTTTTCAAAAAACCAGTTGCGTTTGTATTCGCCAATTGGCGCCAAACCTCCTTTTTTAATGCTTAAGTTAGGATTCGGGATTACTTTTTCACGGTCAATTTCTGCAATTTCGCCCAGGCCCATACATTCCGGACAAGCTCCGTACGGTGAGTTGAATGAGAACAGGGCAGGTTCTGGTTCCGGGTATGAAATTCCTGAAGTAGGACACATTAACAAACGCGAGAAATGGCGTGCTTTTTCTGTTTCAAAATCCATTACCATCATACTTTTTCCACCTAATTTCATGGCAGAAACAATAGAGTCATATAATCGTTTTCTGTCTGAAGCCTGAACTAAAATGCGGTCTACCACTAATTCGATGTCGTGAATTTTGTAGCGATCTAAACGCATTCCTTTTTCAAGATCCTTCAGTTCGCCGTCAACGCGTACTTTGGTGTAACCTGATTTTTGTAATTGTTCGAACAATTCACGGTAATGACCTTTTCGTCCGCGAATTTTTGGAGCGAGGATAATTACTTTTTTTCCTTCGAATTGTTCAATGATCAGATCGGTAATTTGTTCGTCGGAGTATTTTACCATCTTCTCTCCGGTAACGTATGAAACCGCAGTTCCTACGCGTGCGTAGAAAAGTCTTAGAAAGTCGTATATCTCCGTAATGGTTCCAACTGTAGAACGCGGACTTCTGGAAACTGTTTTTTGTTCAATGGCAATAACGGGTGAAAGTCCTTCGATCTTGTCAACATCCGGGCGTTCCAAACCGCCCAGGAATTGGCGTGCGTATGCAGAAAAGGTATCTATGTATCTGCGCTGCCCTTCGGCAAAAATGGTGTCAAATGCCAAAGACGATTTTCCACTTCCGCTTAAACCGGTAAAAACAACCAGTTTATTGCGTGGAATAGTCAGGTTTACGTCCTTTAAATTGTGTTCTCTGGCACCAAAAACTTCTATATTTTCTTCTTGATTGGTATTCTCTTTTGACATGAGTTAAAGGTACGCTTTATACGGTTTTAAATTGGTGCTTTTTGCAGGAAGTTCGATTTGGTAAGATTTGCCTTTTATCGTTAATTTGGTTGTTAAAAGCCATGGATTCAGCTTGCGAAGGATCTTGATATTATAACCCTTTTGCAGCGCCCATTCGGAAAGATCAGGAATGGAAGAACTAACGGTGTGTTTTTTAGTTTCTATTGGATCATAAAGTTCCATTTGCTTCGGATAATAACCGTAAGCTTCCGGGTTTTCCATGATGAGTTTCATCGCCAGGATCCGGAATACATATCTCCCTGTTTCGCTGTTCTGATCAGTATCGAAATAATGCTCTGTTCCCTGCCACGCCATATCAGAACGTACTCCTGCCGGCCCGCGATTGTAACCTGCTGAAGTAAGTACCCAATCATTGAAAC
The DNA here is from genome assembly GCA_946479985.1 of uncultured Flavobacteriales bacterium. Next base: position 30,346 of record CAMLIF010000028.1, on the reverse strand, counting down.
TTTCATTGGTCTGCTTTAAAAATTCACAGGCCGCACGTGTACTTTTCTCAATATTCAAACGCTCATCGACTTCAGTACTCATTTCTAAATGATGCAGTTTAGCTGTTGTTGGCATAAACTGCCAGAATCCTTGTGCTCCAACCGGCGAAACCGCCTGCTGCAAGCCGCTTTCAATAACAGCCAGGTATTTGAAATCTTCGGGAATACCCTCTTCTTTCAGAATACGCTCAATTTCCGGAAAATAACGGTTTGCTCGTTTGAAGTATCCGCTTGTCTGGCTTTGATAATAAGCAATGACTAAAATTTCTCTGTCTAAACGTTCGCGGAGGTCTTCGTCTTTCAGAATAATCGTTTGTCCTGCAAACTGCATTTTCTCCGGAATTTTCGGAAATACCAATCCGGTTGTTTCATTGGAAAGAGTTTGCTTTTCTGATTTTTCAGATTCTGTTTTCTGATTGTTACAACTGCAAACGAAGAATAGAGCGATGAGCGGCAATAAATACTTCATAAAGAAAAAATTACCCACAAATTTAGTGAGAAAAGCGCAAAAACAGGAACCAAAAGTTGCCTGAACTGCAAGCCCGGGTTATTTCTTCTTTTTCTTCTTCTCAGGAATCTTATACCGAACTGTATTCCTGTAAAGGAAAAAGAAAACAACGAAACTATAGCTGATCAGGGAACCTGCGATCCAGGGATTTCCCGCTTTGGCTCCAAGTACAGAAATCAGGGTGAAGATCATAGAACCAATTGCAATCAGTAAGAACACTATCCAAACCATTCTGTCACTGTAACCTGCATAAACCAAGAAATGTGTTGTATGATCTTTCCCGCCAACCATAGGAGATTGACGTTTCTTTAAACGATTGATCACAACAGTCATGGTATCTACAGCCGCCGGAGTAAATGCGATTAACGTAACCGCCATTCCTGTTAGCGGATTGAGGTGTGTTGTTGTTCCGACACTCCATAAGTTATGCACTGCGAAAAATGCCGTAAAGAGCCCGATAAACTGGCTTCCGGCATCTCCCATGAATAATTTCGACGGATGAATATTAAAACGCAAAAACCCAACAATAGCACCGATTTGAACAAGCAGCGTAAGTGTCCAGATATTCATGTTCCAGCCGTTCAGGATGAAATCGGTTGCTAAACAGGAACCAAGAATAAACAAAACGGTAGTTCCGGTAATGCCGTCCATATTGTCTAGCATGTTCAGTGAATTCATAATTCCCACCACCCAGGTAATAGTTATGAAAGCGTCAATCCAATAGTTCCCCGAAAGCGAAATAATGGAATTGGTAAGAACCAGGATTGCTCCGCATGCGATCTGAACGACTAATTTGATCAATGGCTTTGTGTTATAAGCATCATCCGAAAGCCCCATGACGAACGAAATAACTCCTGCACAGAAAAGACCAACGAACTCAATGTTCTGGAATACATTATCATTGGTAAAAACAATGGAATATCCAATAGTTCCGAATATAAACGCCACGAAAAATGCTACACCGCCGAGTGAGGGTTTTGATTCATTCGCCCAGCGGACAGTGACATCGTTTTTGTTTCTGATCCCCAAACTTTGTGAGAAGCGTAATAAGAGTTCATTGCAAATTAAGCTTGCAGTAATACCACAGATCAGGAAAAGAACGCAGGAGAGAAGTCGTTCGTATGTTACCATTACCCAAAAGGAGTTATAAAGGAGGAAAATTGTTCACCAATCAAATCTTTATCGGAGATAATCGGGTTTTTCGTTTGCCAGTTAATTTGAAAAGCCGGATCGTTAAAAAGCAATGTTGCTTCGCTTTGCGGAGCATAATAGTTGGTGCATTTATAAAGGAAAATCGTTTCATCTTCCAAGGCTTCAAAACCATGAGCGAAACCTTCCGGAATCCATAGTTGCCTATGGTTTTCTGCGCTTAGTTCAACGGAGATTGATTTACCGTAAGATGCGCTGTTCTTCCGGATATCAACTGCCACATCGAGCACGGACCCCTGAACTACACGAACCAGTTTGCCCTGTGCGAAAGGCGGTTTTTGAAAATGCAATCCACGGATTACACCTTTTTTTGAAATAGATTCGTTGTCCTGAACAAATACTATTTTTTCTGCCAGCTCATTTTCAAAAGCTTCCTGGTTGAAACTTTCGAAAAAATGACCTCTATCATCTGAAAATATGCGCGGTTCGAAAATTTTAACCCCTTCTATTTCGGTATTCAGCCACCCCATTTACTTTTTCTTTCTTTTTTTAGAACGATCCGAGTCGTCATAATATCCGTAGCCATAACCATATCCGTAACCGTATCCGTATGAATTTTTGCTGCTTCGTGTTGCGTTGAGAATGACATTCAGGTGCTGTAACTGGTTCATTTCAAATAATTCTTTCACGCGATTTGCAAATATACGCTTGGAATAATTGGATTTAAAGACATAGATAGGAACATCAGCTTTAGCAAGAATCCGAACTCCGTCAGTTACCAAACCAACTGGCGGATTATCAATAATAATCACATCATAAAGCTCTTTCAGCTGATCAATAATGTCCTGAAAAGCATTTGACAAAATAAGTTCCGACGGATTTGGCGGAATCGGTCCTGCAGTAATGAAATCCAGCCCTTCCAGAGTTGAATGACGGATGCACTCGGCTAAAGTGCTTTGACCAATGATTAAGCTGCTGATACCTGAAGTGTTCGGAGCGTTTAATCCAAGATGGATTTTTGGTTTTCGCAAATCTAAATCTATAATAACCGTTTTCTTGCCGGAAAGGGCAATAATACCGGCAAGATTTAAAGCTACAAACGTTTTTCCTTCTCCTGAGATCGACGACGAGATGGCGATTGTCCGCGCATTTGGATTGATGAAACTTAGATTTGTTCTCAAATTCCGCAGCGATTCTGCCAGAGTAGATTTAGGAGATGTATTTACGATTAACTGACTAAATTCTTCTGCATTCCGGATCAACGGAATATTCCCGAGAATTGTAGCTTTTTCCGGCAGCAAATGCTTCAGATCGTCTATTGTGTTGATCTCGTTGTAAGTAACGTATTTAAACAGCAAAACTACAAATCCGAGAACAAATCCAACAAAAAGAAAACCGGAATAGATCATTCGTCTGTTCGGACTCACAGGTTCCGAGGAAATCGTTGGCGGATTTAATACCCGGTTGGCAGAAGTATAACCTGCATTTGAAATGGAGTACAATACTTTCTTATCCGTTAATAGCAGGTAATATTTCTGGTTCAGCTCCTGTGAAGACTTCAAACTGTCATATACCGTTTTCTTTTCTGGCAAACCCATATAATCGCCATTGTATATATCGATTTTTTCCTGAAGCGCTTTTGCGTTTTCGATCAGCCTGTTTTGAATCACTTCAGCACTGCGTTTAATGCTTTGCATCTTTGACTGGATGCGCTGATTGGTTGTACGAACCTCTGAATGGTTTTCAGAAACATTTGTGAGCAGTTCTTCCTTGCGTTCCAGCAGTTCAGTTAAATCATTGATCTGCCTTGTGAGTGAAAGCTCGTAACTTTTTCCAAGCATTTCAGGAATCACTTTATACAATTCTAAACGGTTCGGCTCTTCTCTCAGCTTAGAGGAAACGATTTTTAATGTGGCTAATTCTTCTTCTACTTCAAATAACTGCGACTCGAATTTATCCATGTTCGTATTTATTTGAGCAACCATGTTATCTGGGTCAACTAATTTAGAATCACGCTGATAATTCGTTAACTTATTAGTAGAAAGTCCCAACTCCCGAATGGTGGAATCGAGTTGCTTATTGATGAAAGCCAGGATGTTATCGGCACTTTTTCGTTTCACTTCTTCGTCATAAGCGAAAAAAGTCTGCGCAACGGCGTTTGAAATATCATGACAAAGCTCCGGATTATATCCCTTGTATTTTATGGAAATTGATTTTGCTTCCACATCAACCGGTTCAACCTCCAGGTTCCCGATTAGCCTGCTTGCCAGGCTTGCGTGATTGTTGAAGGTGAAATACAATTCATTTGATTCATCGTCCTTTTTTAAACGCTCCCAATTGTCAACTTTCAGCGTAATGTCGAAATGCTGATTATGGAATCGTTTGTTGGCAGGGCGGGTGAAGTTATATTGCCGGCCGCCTAAATTGTAACTGAATAAAATATTACGTCCTCTCACCTCAATGAAAATAGGAACATCACAAAGCGAACTGTCTTTTAGTTCATAGGGAATTACATTGAATGTGCTTTGATGATATTTTTCTTCTGTAAGGATCTTTCCTTTCGAGAAGACAGAAACATTCATGTTTAGCCGGTCTAATGAAAGGTCAAACAAAAGCTGCGAGCGAAGTAATTCAATTTCACTTGAAATATTATCCTTCGTATTTACGTTTTTAATTTCTAAAAGCTCTTTCCCCTGATCCTTTTCCTCCAGCTGAATCACCATTGTTGATTCATATATGGGCTTGGTATAACGCAGGTAAAGGAATGCGCTGATTCCGAGAATAACGACAATAATTGCTGCCCACCACCAGTAGCGGCGGAAAATGGTGGCCGCAATAATCGGATTGTAGTCCTTATTTATGATGAATGTACTGCTTCTTTCCATTACTTCAGATTATTGAATACAGTAAAGATTACCAGGGCACTTGATAATAACGAAATAATCGGTGCTGCGGATTCAACCGCTTCTTTACCAATTTGCTCTGACGGCTCAACATAAACATAATCATTCGATTGAACGATCAAATCTGCTTTTTCCAGCCCGTCGATGGTAGAAAGATCAATTTCGTAAACAGTGCGTTTTCCGTTATCGGTACGCATAAGTTTGATCTTGTCAGCTCTTCCCCGGTCTGCAATTCCGCCGGCCTGCGCAATCACTTCCATGAGTGTGGTATTGTTGTTTTGAAGTAAAATTACTTTCGCATCGCCGCCGCTTCCCGGAAAAACAATAACCCGTTGATTGGTTAGTTTAACCTGCACAAACGGATCAATGTAGCCGTTTTTTTTCTCGTATCGATTTGATAAAGTGTCTTCCAGCTGCTGAACTGTTAATCCTGAAACGGGAACGCTTCCAATAATCGGAAGATCTGCGCTTCCGTTACTTCTAACAACATATTCAATGCTTGTTTTCACGGATGTTTCAGTTTTTATTCCGGACATTCCGTCAATAATCTCTTCGCCGTTATTGGTATATAGTTGAAATGTAAATTTATCGTCTTTTGAAATAGTATACTCCAGTAATGGTTTCAATGGAATACTGTCTTTCTGAACGGTAACTCCTTTTGGAGTTTTGAACATCAGATTCCTGTTGATATTACAGGATGTTAAACATCCGAATAACAGCAAATGAATTCCAACTATTGTTTGAAGAATGATTCGTTTCGTCATTATCATTTTTTTAATATCAAGTGTTCCGCCACGGATCAGCTTCATTTCTTTTTGTCATTTAGTAATGAATAATAGTAAGTTCTCATATTCGAGACCAATTTTTCATAATGGAATTGTTCTCTTACGAAGTTCCAGCCATTTTGTGACATTTTTTCGCGAATTTCTTTTTGAGTAATCAAAATCTCCAGCTTTTCAGCAAACATATCAGCATTATTTTTTGGAACAACAAACCCCGTTTTTCCATCAATCATAATGTCCCGAACACCACCAACGTCAGTACTTACGACAGGAATAGAGCTTGCCTGGGCCTCAATTAAGCTAACAGGAGTTCCTTCATTATCTGAAGTTAGACAAATAACGTCAATTCCTGCGTTGAATCGTGCAATATCAGTAATCCAACTGGTCATTTCAATGTTACAGCTGAAGTTTGCATTCAATTGGTTCACTTGTTGTTCAATCCGGGAACGCTCGCTTCCGTCTCCTACAATAAAGAAGCGCGGACGAATAGCTTTCTCTGCGAGTATTTTTACTACATCTAAAAATAACTGATGGTTTTTAATCGGAGCTAATCTTCCGATAATTGCAACGGCCACTTCATCCGGCTGAAGGTTTAATTCTTTTCTCACTTCATCGCGGAGTGAAATTCGTTTTTCCTGAAATTGCACTAAATCGAAACCAAGTGGAACTACCTGTATTTTTTCCTTTTTGCAGATCTTAAAATTTTCACTTAGTTCTTTTTTCTGCAGTTCGGAAATGGCAACAATTCCCGTCGAATTTTTAGCGAGCCTGCGTTCAATAATCTGAAATAGTTTCGATTTGACCGATCCGAAATAGGAATGGAAAACATGTCCGTGAAAAGTATGAACGATAACCGGTACTCCGGCAGATTTGGCAGCGCGTCTTCCAAGTGCTCCGGCTTTGGCAGCATGCGTATGAACGATATCCGGTTTAAATTCTTCTATGATTTCTTTGATCCGACGGTAGGCAGCTTTGTCCGATTTCCAATTCGGTTCTCGTTTCATTTCCGGAATCAGGATAGGTTTAACACCATATTGATCCAGAATGTGGAGCGAATCCTTTTCTTCAGGCTCCGGTAATCCGCCTATCAAAAGCGTTTCAAAATCATCACCTAAAAACCGGGTCAGGAAAGCAGCATTATACGTAGGTCCACCAATGTTGAAGCGATTAATAATTCGAAGTACCTTCGGCATAAGTTTTAGTGTTCCCTGGATTTGAATGCTAAAAGTACGAAACTCATGCCATTTAATAATTAGTTGAATGCTTCTTTTGTAACGGTTTACTGTTTAAAAGTTTTAGTTTTCAGGAGGATTCCCGTTCTATTAATTGGGAACTTTAGAACATGACTGGAATACATCGTTTTATTAGCATTTTATTACTTTTTATTTGTACCTCAGCCCATGGACAAAACGCTATCCAATCGGCTGTCGACTTGTTTTCGGTTGATCCGAATTTTGCCAATGCCTCCGTTTCATTTATGGCAATGGATTGTTCAACGGGACAGATCATAGCGTCTAAAAATCCGGATCTGAGTTTGCCCCCGGCTTCCACAACTAAATTGTGGTCTACCGCAACTGCCTATCAGCTTTTGGGAAAGGATTATGCTCCGAAAACGCGCATTTACATCGACGGAATAATAAAAGATAGTGTTCTCAACGGAAATCTCTGGATTCGGGGCGGGGGTGATATTGCACTCGGTTCAAGGTACTATAACGGTGATGGCTTAGAAGATACTTTCCTGCGGTCCTGGTCAGATTCGTTGAAACTAAAAGGAATCAAAAAAATTACCGGAGCAATTATTGCCGACGGATCAGAGTTTGGTTATGAAGGTGCGCCTGATGGCTGGGCCTGGGGCGATATGGGAAATTACTATGGCGCTGCCGGAACTGGGTTACCCATTTATGACAATATGCTGCGTTATTATTTCGCTACTGGTAAAACGGCCGGTTCTTCCACCACATTTTTAAGAACATTTCCTGTTGTTCCGGGTTTAACTTACCATAATTATGTTTCAACCGGCGGAAGCGGAGATAACTCTTACATTTATGGTGCTCCGTATTCTTTAGACAGATTCGGAACCGGAACTTTACAGGCAGGTTCAAGCAAATTCATGGTGAAAGGAAGTTTGCCTGATCCGGAATTGACATTCGCGCAGGAATTTTCTAGGGTTCTGAAAGAGAAGGGTTTTTTGGTTTCTGATTCGTGTGTCGGAGTTCGTTCACTTGTTCCGATGGCAGCTTATAATCGTTATGCAGCCATGACGCTTTTGCATACACATATCGGAAAAACACTCAATTCTGTGGCCTGGTGGACAAACATGAAATCGGTGAACACCTTTGCAGAAGAAATTCTCTGCTGGGTTGGATACGGAGCTAACGGAAACGGTTCTATTGAGAATTCTCTTGACAAAGAGATGGATTACTGGAAAACCCGGATCAATATTTCCGGATTGTATCTGAAAGACGGAAGCGGGCTTTCGCGCAGTAATGCAATTTCAGCGCAGCATTTCTGTAATATGCTCAAATACATGACAACCAGTAAAGAATTCGATGCGTTTTACGGAACATTAGCTGTTGCTGGAGTTTCAGGAACATTGTCGGATGTTTGTCAGAATCAGGCAGGAGAGAAGCGTGTACATGCAAAATCAGGGACAATGAAACGGATTAAATCCTATGCAGGTTATGTTGAAACCAAATCAGGTAAAAAGCTTTGCTTTGCAATAATCGTGAACAATTACAATTGCTCAAACGAAACAACATTGGAGCGTATTGAAAAAGTGATGAACGCAATGGCTTTATACTAGTGAAAAAAGAAAGAGTTATAGGTTTTCCCCCTTTGGAGGCGATGTATTGAGCCTGCCGAAATGGGGATTAAGGGGGAGGATGTACTGATTCTGACTTTTCCTCTCTTCCTCTTTTAGCTTTCCTCTTAAAAAGCTTAACTTAGCACCTCGTTTTCTTAGTAAGAATCAACTCGAATGGAGAAAAAAATTGAAATGGTTGACCTGGTTTCCCAGTACCAATCTATTAAAGGCGAAATACAAACTGCGATCAATGAAGTACTCGAAAGTGCTCATTTCATTGGTGGCCCGGTGGTGAACCGCTTTCAAAACAGCCTGGAACAATACCTGGGCGTAAAGCACGTAATTCCATGTGCGAATGGAACTGACGCTCTTCAAATTGCTTTGATGGCTCTGGATTTACAGCCCGGAGATGAGGTGATCATTCCGTCGTTCACATATATTGCAACTACCGAGGTAATTGCGCTTTTGAAATTGACCCCGGTTTTTGTAGATGTTGATCCGGACACTTATTGTATTGATCCTGCAAAAGTGAAAGAAGCCATTACATCCAAAACCAAAGCAATTGTTCCGGTTCATTTATACGGACAGGTTTCAGATATGAATGCCTTGATGGATATAGCAAATGAGCATAATATCTTTGTGATTGAAGACAATGCCCAGGCTATTGGTGCCGATTATACAATGCGTAATGGTTCTGTGAAAAAAGCAGGAACAATTGGCCATATCGGCTGTACTTCCTTTTTTCCATCAAAGAATTTAGGCTGCTATGGTGACGGTGGAGCTATGTGCACGAACGACGGTGAATTGGCTGAACGTTTGAAAATGATCGCAAATCATGGTCAAAAGAAAAAATACCATCACGAAATTGTAGGCTGTAACTCACGTTTGGATGCTATGCAGGCTGCAGTTCTCAATGTGAAATTGCAGTATTTGGATAAGTACGCTGCAGCCCGGCAGGCAGTTGCTGCTCATTACGATAGCGTATTAGGTGCTCATCCTGCGATTACAATTCCGAAAAGAGCATCCGGATCTACGCACGTTTTTCACCAATATACTGTTCAGCTGAAAGGAATTGACAGAGATGGATTAAAGAATTACCTGGCAGAAAAGGAAATTCCATCGATGATCTACTATCCGCTTCCGGCACATTTACAACCAATTTTTGCAGCTTTTAAACTGGAGAATTTGAACCTGCCGGTTACAGAACAATTAACAAAAAACGTTATTTCATTTCCTATTCATACGGAAATGTCGCAGGAACATCTGGATAAGATTTGTTCTGAAATACTTAACTATTGTAATCAACATTCATGAAAAAAATTGCTGTTGTAGGAACAGGATACGTTGGTCTTGTAACCGGAACTTGTTTCGCCGAAACCGGAAACCAGGTTATTTGTGTTGATATCGACGTAAACAAAGTTGAACGCATGCGTAACGGTGAGATTCCGATTTATGAGCCGCATCTGGACGTGCTTTTTGAACGGAATATCAAGGCGAATCGCTTATCATTTACTACGAACCTCGAAGAAGGAATTGCAGATGCGGAAATTATTTTCCTTGCGCTTCCAACACCTCCGGGTGAAGATGGTTCTGCCGATTTGCGATACATCCTGGGTGTTGCCGATGATTTAGGCAAGATCATGAAAGATTATAAGGTAATTGTAGATAAAAGTACTGTTCCTGTTGGTACAGCTGAAAAAGTACATGCGGCAATTGCTAAAAACGCGAAAGTTGAATTCGACGTGGTTTCCAATCCGGAATTTTTGCGCGAAGGATTTGCCGTTGACGATTTCATGAAACCGGACCGTGTGGTGATCGGAACTTCTTCTGCAAGAGCTGAGAAGGTAATGGAGCAATTATACAAACCGTTTGTCCGACAAGGAAATCCAATTATTTTCATGGATGAGAAGTCTGCCGAATTAACAAAATACGCAGCCAATTCGTTCCTTGCAACGAAGATTACATTCATGAATGAGATCGCTAATTTCTGTGAGATTGTTGGAGCAGATGTGGATAAAGTACGCATCGGAATTGGTTCTGATGAGCGCATTGGAAAACGATTCCTTTTTCCGGGAATCGGGTACGGAGGTTCTTGTTTCCCGAAAGATGTTCATGCCCTGGTGAATTCAGGGTTGGAGAATAATTTCCAGTTCGAGATACTTAAATCGGTCATGTCGGTGAACGAAGATCAAAAAACGATCTTATTTCCGAAAATGAGTAATTTCTTCAGAGGAGATTTGAAAGGAAAGAAAATTGCCCTTTGGGGATTGGCTTTTAAACCGGACACAGATGATATTCGCGAAGCACCGGCCTTATATATGATTGATGCGCTTACAAACGCCGGGGCGGAAATTACTGCTTACGATCCGGAAGCAATGCCGAATATAAAAGGAGTAATCGGAGATAAAATTGCTTATGCAGCAACAGAATACGAAGCTTTGGATAACGCCGATGCTTTGTTGATCTGTACGGAATGGGGAGTTTTCAGAAACCCTGACTTCGATAAAATAGCAGAGTTATTAAAAGATAAAGTCATTTTTGATGGTCGAAATTTGTTCGACGTGGAAGAAATGAACGAAAAAGGATTTTACTACAGTTCAATTGGACGAAAAACTTACGATAAATAAACATGGAAGCTAGAAAACGCATATTAATTACGGGTGCAGCCGGATTTCTCGGTTCGCATTTGTGTGATCGTTTCATCAAAGACGGGTACCATGTAATTGCAATGGACAACCTGATAACTGGTCGTTTGAAGAACATTGAGCACCTGTTCCCGCTGGAGAATTTCGAGTTCTATAATCACGATGTCAGTAAGTTTATTCACGTTCCCGGAGAGCTGGACTACATTCTGCATTTCGCTTCGCCGGCAAGCCCGATAGATTATTTGAAAATCCCGATCCAGACTTTGAAAGTTGGTTCGTTGGGAATTCACAACTGTTTGGGATTGGCTCGTGTGAAAAAAGCTCGTGTATTGATTGCATCTACTTCTGAAGTTTATGGAGATCCGGCGGTGCATCCACAAACGGAAGATTACTGGGGAAATGTAAACCCGGTTGGTCCGCGTGGTGTGTATGACGAAGCAAAACGTTTCCAGGAAGCAATCACCATGGCGTATCACACTTTTCACGGTGTTGAAACCAGGATAGTTCGCATCTTCAATACTTACGGACCAAAAATGCGTTTGAACGACGGTAGAGTTTTACCTGCATTTATCGGTCAGGCTTTACGCGGTGAAGATTTGACTGTTTTTGGCGATGGTTCTCAAACGCGTTCTTTTTGTTATGTCGATGATTTGGTGGAAGGAATTGTTCGTTTATTACATTCTGACTACGCGCAACCGGTAAACATTGGTAATCCGGATGAAATAACTATCGGTCAATTTGCTGAAGAGATCATTAAACTAACAGGAACATCGCAAAAAGTAATCTACAAAGATTTGCCTGTGGATGATCCGAAACAACGTCAGCCGGATATTACAAAAGCAAGAGCTATTCTGAACTGGGAGCCGAAAGTGGGTAGAGCTGAAGGATTGAAAATCACTTACGACTATTTCAAAAGCCTAACCAAAGAAGAACTGTACCAATCAGATCATATTGATTTTGAGAAGTTCATTGTAAGATAACGAACAAAGGAAAAAAATAAACTATGGGTTATTTCGCACACGAAACTGCCGTTGTAGACGAAGGTTGTACAATAGGCGAAGGGTCTAAGATCTGGCACTTTTCTCACATTATGCCCAATTGTGTTTTAGGTGAGAAATGCAATATTGGTCAGAATGTAGTTGTTTCTCCCGAGGTTATTCTCGGAAACAATGTGAAGGTTCAGAACAACGTTTCTATTTATACGGGAGTGATCTGTGAAGACGATGTTTTTCTCGGTCCTTCTATGGTTTTTACGAATGTAATGAATCCGCGTTCGGCTGTAAACAGAAGAGATCAATACTCCAAAACAGTGGTTAGAAAAGGTGCTTCCATTGGAGCAAATGCTACTATTGTTTGTGGAAACGATATCGGCGAATACGCATTTATTGGTGCGGGTTCGGTTGTAACGAAAGAAGTTCCTGCGTACGCATTAGTTGTTGGGAATCCGGCACGACAAATTGGATGGATGAGTTCTTATGGTCACAGATTGAATTTCGATGCGAATGGCATTGCTGCTTGCCCTGAAAGCAACGAACAATATAAATTAACAGAAGGTTTGGTAACCCGTATAGCTTAATGGAAGAACGTTTAGACAAAATACTCTTCGACAGAGGCTTAGTGACATCTCGCACACGTGGCGAAGAACTCATCAAGATTGGTGATGTGCTGGTTAATGGCGTTACTATTGAAAAACCAGGAAAGAAGGTTTCAGTTGATGCCAAAATCATTCTCCTAAATGAAGAAATGTCGTGGGTTTCCAGGGGTGCTTTGAAATTGTTAAAGGCAATTGAGCATTTTGAACTGGATTGTACTGACAAGGTTTTCCTTGATTTGGGAGCTTCAACCGGTGGATTTACGGAAGTACTTCTCTCAAAAGGAGCATCAAAGGTTTATTGTGTAGATGTTGGTCATGACCAATTGCACGAGCGTATCCGTACGAACCCGAAAGTGGTAAATATTGAGAAAACAAATGTTCGCTCTTTGAATACAGATATTATCCCTGAATTGGTCGATGGAGTAGTGATAGATGTTTCGTTTATTTCACTTGAAAAAGTGATTCCGTTTGTTCATCCGTTCTTAAAAGAAAATGGAATTTTGGTGGCTCTTATTAAACCACAATTCGAACTGGAGAAGAAAGCAAAGAACAAACATGGTGTAGTTCGAAATTCTACCTATTATCCTGAGGTATTGAATAATGTGAAACGTATTTGCACCGATTCGAATTTAGAAGTTATTGGTCTGATAGATTCTCCGATTGTTGGCGGTGACGGGAACAAGGAGTTTTTGATCTGCACGAAAAAAAGATCATAAAAAAAGAGAGACCTTCATCTCTCTTTCACTAGTTGTTCAGTTCTACCCTAACTACTAATGTGTCTACCGTGTGTAGTAATTTTTTGGAGACCACGGCAAACCTAGTTTTATTGTTTGTTTTATTGTTTGTTTTAGTGTTTAACTATCCCTATGATTCAGTAAGTTTCAAAAGGTTGGAATTTAGAACGAAATTTTTCCTAAAAGTTTGAATCCCTGAATATCGTGGAAAGTACTATTGCCTGCGCTGATCTGCGGAATCCATTGATATTGGGCTCCAATTCCAAATTTCATGCGGGTTGAAGAAGGAGTCAAGTTGTAAGAAATACCACCGGTTAAACCTGCCTGAATGCTATTGGTCATGTAATAAACATTCACGATTTTACTGTTTTGCAGTTCGTCACCGCTCAATAATCTGGTGAAAACTAATCCGCCGTTAATATCAAATCGCTTAATACTATAGAATACAGACGTATTGAACTGCAATACTCTCAACTGCTGCTGTGAATTCAAGTAACGGCCATTCACATAATTACCGTTGGTTTGCGCAAATTGACTGAATCCTGCAGATTGAGTAATTCCCCAATGATTGAAATGTTTGTTGAAGGCTATTTCACCTGTTAGCCCAAGGCGCGGTGTAACCGTTGAGATCTGATCTCTGGTGCTTTCGTCAAGAAAAGAAAGTTGTGTCCCGAGACTTACAGTCCAGTTGGCGTATTGCACTTTAGGAACCAATTGCCGGATAATATCATCGTGGCAGGCAAAATCGTTCATCTTTTTGCCTAAAGAATTCACTTCGAATTGCTCAGCGAGTGTGTTTTTCTGATTTTCAACTACAGATAACTCATTATTTACAGGTAATGGATTATTCGAATTGTTCGGAACAAGATCTGTACGTTGTTTGTCAGGATTCTCAGTATTGTTGTTTTTCGCCGGCATACGTTGTGCAACAGTAATTCCGTTTGTAGGATTAAGATTGGTTGACGCAGGTTCAATAGTAGGATCAATTAACAGGTTTTCGGTGTCTGCAGTTCCTGAATTGTCTGAAATAATAACCGAAGGTTCAGTTGATTCGTCATTCATGAAAAAACTCAGGAAGAAGAATGTTATTAAGCTTGCAGCATATTTCAACCACGAAGAAGAAGTTGCAATAGGTTTGCTCAGACTGCTGTTCAGGCGAGCCCAGACACGTTCGCGTGAAAGTGCTTCGTCTAGTTTGTTCCAGCCGTCGTTGTTTGTTCCGGTCGACCACTCGGAGTATGCAGCAGTTAACCATGCATCCGGGCTTTCTGACGAATCCAGTGATTTATCCAATTTATTCCAGACGGCTTCTGAAGAAAGATCGGCGTCTAATTTCGACCAAAGTGAATCTCCCGGGGCATCTGCATCCCAATCTGAAAATGCCGCTTCTAATGAATGCGGAGTTTCTGAAGCTGAATGGTTTTTGGTAAATTCCTCAGTTAAAGAGTTGTCGAGTTTATTCCATAAACTATCCGGCGGGGAAGGGTTTTCCCAGTTCTCAAACGCTTTTTTAAGGCTCTGAGCAGATTGCTTATTTGACTCGTTTAAATTCAAGCTAATTTTTGTTTAAGTACTGATCGTGCGTAATTCAGTTGTGATTTGGAAGTCCCCACTGTAATTTCCAATTCCTCAGCAATTTCAGCGTGACTCCAGCCTTCCAAAGCATACAGTTTCAAAACCAAACCTGCTTTTTGCGGCAAACGGTTGATTTCATCCAGGATAACTCCGAACGGCAATCTTGTTTCTGTTTCTTCTTCCATTGGCACATCAAACGTTGCAATTTCCGATAACTGGCTAAAGGATTTTCTTTTACGCAGGGTTTGCAAACAGCTGTTCACAGTAACTCTTCGCATCCATCCTTCAAATGAACCTGTAAAATTGTATGAACTGATGTTTTTGAAAATGTGCATGAACGCATCGTGCAGCATATCTTCCGAATCTTCCGAATCGGTTCCGTACAAACGACAAACCTTGAAAAGATCTTTAGAGAAA
The DNA here is from genome assembly GCA_946479985.1 of uncultured Flavobacteriales bacterium. The sequence continues at coordinate 15,197 of CAMLIF010000028.1, read as the reverse complement.
GCTCTGTAAAGTTTCTCCTGAGCACCGCGTTCCCATTTTACGCAGCCTTCTATAATATGCTGGTATTCATTCGTCATGGAACAGAAAGGTACATAGCCTGGTAAATGGACAAGTCGATATCATGGAAAATACTCACATTCGTATAATTATTTATAACGAATGTTGTAACTCCGTTTTCGTTTGTAAACGTTGGGTTTGCCCATTGGTTTGCAGAAACATTTTCTAACATGCGCTGAACATCCAGGTTCATGTTCACATCATAGTCTTTTTTCTTCTTTAACTCGAATTGTGCGTTTGCTTTAAACGGAAGTATTTTTGCATCGTACCATTCAATGCGCATTGGAATAATTTCTGTACCTGTATTGAAAGTTCCTTTAATGACAAGTGCAGGAGATTTTTTCGGTACATTCATCGTTAAAGTGAAATTCTCGTATTCGCCAACCGGAACATCCATTCCAACACTTAAAGATCCGTTTCCGGTAAAACTGATCAGATCAGAATTAATGTCTTTGGTCATCAGGATATCTTCACCCTCTTTGCGCTCACCAACAATCTCGAAATTAGTTAAATAGAACTCCAAACCTGTAAACTGCGCTTTGGATGTGTCGCTTTGATTGAATTTCCATCCGAAATGTAAATATGCAGGCTGACTCAACCTGTACTTTTTACAAGCTGTGAAACAAAAAACACACAAAATCAACCACGCAAAACGTTTCATTAGATTACTTTCTTTTTCCGAAGATACTGTAAACTGCGAAAGGTTGGAAGTCAAATGAATATTTTACAGGTTTTCGGCACATTAATTTAGAATAAATATGAACAAGGGTAGTTTCTCGCTGAATCAAGTTATCTTTGTGCTATGGAACGACTAAGCAATAAAAAATTTAGTGTTCGGGAGGTTCGGGAGGATTTCCCCGCTCTTCGTCAACAAATTTATGGAAAGAACCTTATCTATTTTGATAACGGTGCAACTTCTCAAAAACCGCAACATGTATTAAATGCTATTAATCAGTATTATAGCAAGAACAACGCAAATATTCATCGTGGTGTCCATCATTTGAGTCAAAAAGCTACGAACGAATATGAAGAGTCGCGTATTTTCATAGCGAATTATCTGAATGCAGCTGCAAAAGAGGAAATTATTTTCACCAAAGGAACAACTGATGGAATTAACCTGGTTGCGAATTCGTATTGTTCTTTACTGAGCAAGGGAGATGAGTTAATTATCTCTCAAATGGAGCATCATTCCAATATAGTCCCATGGCAAATGGCATGTGAACGTTTTGGGTTGGTGTTGAAAGTGATTCCTATTAATAAGCGTGGTGAATTGGATATGGCGGCTTACGAAGCATTGCTCGGTCCAAAAACCAAACTAGTTGCTGTTACACATATTTCCAATACTCTGGGAACCATTAATCCTATTAAGGAAATTATTGAAAAAGCGCATGCAGTGGGAGCGGTAACATTAATAGATGGTGCACAAAGTGTTCAGCATACTTCTATTGATGTACGAGATCTGAATTGTGATTTCTTCGTGTTTTCGGGACACAAGGTTTTTGGTCCTACGGGTTGCGGTATTTTATACGGAAAGGAGGCCTTGCTTGACGAAATGCCTCCTTACCAGGGCGGCGGCGATATGATTTCCAAAGTGACTTTCGAAAAAACAACTTACAATGAATTGCCATTCAAATTTGAGGCAGGAACTCCGCACATCGCAGGTGGAATTTGTATGGGTCATGCACTCAACTATTTTCAGCAGTTCGATGTGAAGGTGATTGAGGATTACGAACGCGAACTGGCTGATTATGCACAGGATCTGCTTTCAACTTTTGAAGGAGTGAAGATCATAGGAACAGCCAAGAACAAAACAAGTGTGGTTTCTTTTCATATTGACGGAATTCATCCGTTCGATATCGGAACGTTATTGGACAAGCAGGGAATTGCAGTTAGAACCGGACATCATTGTACACAACCTTTGATGGATATTTTCAAGATTCCCGGAACAGTTCGTGCTTCTTTTGCTTTTTACAATACAAGAGAAGAAATAGACACATTTATTACGGCTGTAGAAAAAAGCATTTCAATGCTACGATAGTTATGACATTAGAAGAGAAATAAGAGAAAGCATCGCTTTCGATAGCCAAAGCGGTAGCGTAGGTAAATTATGATATGAAATTCATGTAGATTATGACAATTTACGATAAGCAAAACGAAATAATTTATGATTTCGCCATTTACGATGACTGGATGGAGAAATACGAATACATCATTGATCTGGGGAAAGACACTCCCAAAATTGATGAAGCGAAGAAAACAGATGATCGTTTGATTGAAGGCTGTCAGAGCCGTGTTTGGTTAGATGCCGAAGTGGTTGATGGCAGAATGAAGCTTACAGCAGATTCCGATGCAATTATTACCAAAGGAATTGTAGGTCTGCTCATTCGGGTTCTGGACAATGAAACACCGGCTGATGTAGCGAAAACAGATTTGTTCTTTATTCGCGAGATCGGATTGCAGGAACACCTTTCCCCAACTCGTGCAAACGGATTGGCGAGTATGGTGAAGAAAATTAAATTATTAGCGATAGCAAACGCATAGTTATGGCAACAATAGAAGATAAGGTAGTTGAGGTATTGAAAACCATTTTCGATCCGGAAATACCTGTAGATATTTATGAGCTGGGGCTGATCTACGAAGTACGTATTTCGAAAGAAATGCATGTTGAAATAGATATGACCCTGACTTCTCCGAACTGTCCGGTAGCAGAATCTTTACCGAATGACGTGAAGAACAAAGTAGAGGAGTTGGAAGAAGTTGTTTCTGCCACAGTTCACATTGTGTTTGATCCGCCTTGGGACAAAGACATGATGAGTGAAGAAGCAAAACTTGAATTGGGATTTTTATAACAATCCAAGCATAACCAATTTTGGCAGTAGGGTGAAAGAAACAAAAGTGATTTCTTCACCGATTTCGTTGTAAATTTATTCTAGAAAAATTAGTAAAATGATAAAGAGAGTTGTTATTACAGGGATGGGTGCGCTCACTCCACTCGGAAATGATGTAGACTCATTTTGGAAAGGATTAACTGAAGGTAAAAGCGGTGCAGGCCCTATTACCAAATTCGATACATCTAAGTTTAAGACCAATTTTGCCTGTGAACTGAAAGGTTTCGATGCCAAACAGCATTTCGACGTGAAGGAACTGCGCAAATTCGATAATTTCAGCCAGTATGCTTTGGTTGCTGTTCGCGAAGCTGTTACCAATGCCGGAATCGATTTTACAGTGCTGAACAGAGATAGAATCGGAGTTATCTGGGGATCCGGAAATGGAGGAATTCAAACTTTCCAGGACCAAATGATAGAATTCTGTGAAGGTGATGGAACTCCGCGCTTTACACCATTCTTTATTCCGCGGATTTTGGTAGATATTGCTGCCGGACTGATTTCCATGGAATATGGTTTACGTGGCGTGAACTTTTGCCCGGTTTCTGCTTGTGCAACTTCGAACACGGCAATTATTGAAGCGTTCAATTACATTCGCTGGGGAAAAGCAGACATGGTTATTTCAGGTGGATCCGAAGCCGCAATTACGCAGTCGGCAATGGGCGGATTCTCTTCGGCCCAGGCACTTTCAAAGAAAAATGATGATCCTGCTTCGGCTTCCCGTCCTTTCGATACAACCCGCGATGGATTTGTAATGGGTGAAGGCGCAGGAGCTTTGATACTTGAAGAATACGAACACGCAATTGCGCGTGGTGCGACAATCCTTGCAGAAGTTGTTGGTGGTGGAATGGCTGCAGATGCTTACCATTTAACGGGAACACATCCGGAAGGCGATGGAGCCGTTCTTGGAATGGAAGAAGCCATGCGTGAAGCAGGAATTACTCCGGACCAGGTTGATTATATCAATATGCACGCAACTTCAACGCCGCAGGGCGATATGAGTGAATTAATTGCAGCGAAGCGTGTTTTCGGACAACGCAAAAGTTTGAGTGTTTCCGGAACGAAATCGATGACGGGCCACTTGCTTGGTGCTGCCGGAGCTGTTGAGGCTATTGCATGTGTAAATGCTTTACGCTTTGGAATTGTTCCGCCAACAATCAATACCACACAAGTAGAACCTGAGTTTGCAGATTTGTTCGACTTCCCGCTTGGAAAAGGGAAACCAAAAGAAATGACTTACGCCATGAGCAATACCTTCGGTTTCGGTGGACATATTGCGAGTGTGGTGTTTAAGAAATATTAAAGAGGCACTTCGACTCCGCTCAGTGACCTCTTGACTTCGCTCAGTGACCTCTTAATTAATATTCGAAAACCGATAGAAATCCTATCGGTTTTCTTGTTTGGAAATATGAGTTTCATCCGGGAAGAACATTGAAAATGTTGGTTACGGTCGTTGAGTCCGCCTCGGGCGGAAAGCGCCGTAACATTCCCTGCTTTTACGCTTATATCCAACATGACTCAACACTGCTTTAATACAATCGTATTTTTCTTAATGCTCTTCGTTTCAGGGCATGCACGAGCGCAAATGGAGTTGTTTCCTTTTGAAGACTACCAGCATTGTACAACCGGTTTTAGAAACAACTACTACCCGTTGGATACCGTTTACCAGGCAAAATTTGAGAATGCTCATGAGATCACTTATCCTTTTCAAACGCGGTGGGGATATCAGCAAGGCCTGAAATTCTGGATTCTTTCCGACAATGGGAAATTCGGCTGTCTGTGCAGCAACGGAGAATGGGTGCTGAATTGTTTGTATGATACTTTGAGTTTCAACGCGCATTCAGATCAGTTCATTGCAAAGCTTAACGGAAAAGCGGGAACACTTAAAAAACCATTTCAACAGGTTTTTCCTTTTGAGTACGATGAAATCTATTCAGATCAAACCTACATCGACGCTGAGAGCTTTGACTATAGTTATCATTCATACGACGAGTTCTATGTTCGGAAAAATAAACTTTTAGGTGTTTATACATTCGACGGGAACGAGATTGTCCAACCGCAGTATGATTCTATTCAGGCAATTGGCTGGTCAGTACGCTTGATAAATCCTATGGAGAAGGAATTCTACCTGGTTACAAAGAACGGATTGAAAGGACTGCTGGCTCAGAACGGAAAGATCATTATGGAGCCACAGTACCAAAAAGTACAGTCGTTTTACGAAAACCAAAAAGCACAGAACACCATTCTGTTTCAGGTGACAGATACACTTGGTCGTTTTGCTGTTTTGGATGAATACGGAAAGCAGCTGGCACCTTTTTCGGAGCTTGACTATTTCGGAGCTATTACCGAATGGACAAACCAGCAATTTGGTCCTGCCGGATTCGCCAGGCAGAGTGACCCCAAGGCAAAGAAAGAACGTATGACGAATCTGTCTACCGGAAAATCTTCTGACTGGTATATGAAAACGCTTTTGGTTGGTGACTGGATCTGGGCACAATCGAAGAACGAATGGCTGGTACTTGATTCCGCTTTCGACACACTTTTCCGCCAGACAGACCCAAACGACCGACTTTTTTATTTTGATTACAGTGCCGAACTGAAAGCGGCCGAATTCACTCAGGACGCCACGGAGCCTTATCTTCCTGAAGTCACTATCGAGCAATACAGCTCCATCGATTATTCGATTCCCGAATTGTTTGTCCTGAAACACATTACTCCGCAAACAAAGCAGGAACGTAAAAACGGTGATGAGATCAAAAGTCAGTATGCCTTACTGAATGTTTCTTCAGGAAAAAAGTCTCTTGTCTATGATAAGATCATTCGCCTGGGAGATAAAGGAGTTTATTATTACTGGTGTTTCCAGTTACCGGAAGATTCACACTCTTATCCGGTTGATATTTACGATGGAACAGGGAAATTGCTTAAATCGTTAAACGTAGAGCCGAAACTGGAGGAATTGATAAGCAATCCGACTTACCAGGTAAGAAGGCAAATGAAAAATATTTTGTATCCGTTTTTCAGTTTTCAGCGGGCGAATGGAAAACATGTTGTTTATGGAATTGACGGCTGGCAGCCTGATCTCCCGGAATTTGACGATGAGGTAGTTGAGATACGTAAATGGGAAGACTCTACCGGTTATTTTCGTTTTATAGATTCCGCCAATAACTTTTATTACGCTGATCTGAACGGCAAACCGTTGCTCAACGGAGAGCATTTCTTCTACGGTGGATCCGGGTACTATTCCGATAACCAGGAAAATTGGGTTGTACCTATGAAAACAAACGGAGTATATTCCTATATCAATGAGCATTTGGAAGTGCTGTTTGATTCTTGTCAGGAAATCAAAGGTTCTCAATACCATTCTATTCCCCGTTTGGAGCCAACTCCGAAAACATTTGCCATCCGCAATGGTTATGTTTATGTTGTTTTGAAGGACAGCTTTTTACTGGTAGATGCAAAACTGTTTTGGAAGCCGAACGGAATGAACAAGATTGGAAACGATTTCTATGTAAACGATGAGGGAAAAATGTTCACTGAAGATGAGGTACGCATTTATCGTAATTCGGAGTATAAAAACACGGGTAACCTCCTTCTCCGGGTGAAGAATAACCAGTTAACGCTTCGGAAGTTAAAAGATTCGGATGACAATGTGGGAACGTTCTTACGCATTATTCCTGATGTTTACGATTACGAGATTGGTTACAATGCATTGAAAGTGATTACAACCGATAAAAAGGAAGGCTATATTGACAATAAGACAGGAGAATGGATTCTCCAACCGGTTTATGAGCATACCAGATGCATGGGCAGTGATGATAAGATCATTTGTTTCGCTCAGAGTAATCAGGACAACCATTGGTTTGTGATAAACAAAGAAGGTGAACCCCTGACAAAACCCATCTTTGACGAGCCGTTCTATTTTGATTATTCCGATCGGGATTGGGCTTATGCAGTTTCGGATGGAAAGACCGGGCTGATAAATCATCAGTTTGAATGGGTAACCGAGCCTGAATATTACGACCGTGAGCATCGTTACGCTCTCTTTCTTCTGGCCAATGATCATTATGCAATAGTCGATTACCAAACGGGAAAGTCTTTCCGCGCCTCGCAAGATTCGGTAGCGATTGTTTTGGAAAAACGTTTTTTTTGGTTCAATGATTCTATTCAGATTCTTGACATCTATGGGACTGAACTTCTTGCACCAATTCCTGCTTCAGAAGCTAAGGTTTCTAAGAGCCTGCGAAACCTGCTTGATCCAACTGGCGTATATGCAGTTCCGGAGTATGCCGACAGTACTTATGCCGCTTACGGATTTATTTACTGCCCTGAATCGAACCATTTCTTTACTCAATTAAGCAACGAATGCATTCTTGAAAATGCGAAACATGATCTGAACATCTTTGAACGCTATGATGGAATGTATGTGTATAATTATTCCATGTTTTCGAGTTGTAAGCGTGAACCGCTTTTTATAACGGAGCATTTCTTTTCAGAAAAAGTGACCGGTGGTTGCTATGACCAACCTGAACTGTATGAGGGTTACAATCAGGATTTTTCGTTTCGTAATTACAACATTATCAATAATCAGCTTGCTCGTGTTTATTGCGTGGGAGATTTGCTGAAACAAGGTGCGGAATACGAAGACCGTTTAAATAAACTGTTGGAAACGCTGATACAGAACAATCAGATCTTTGGAATAGCCTGCACCAACATGCCTGCAGCCATTGAAGAACTGAAACGCAACTTCTACATTGAGAACGGCGACTTTCATTTTCTGTACTATGAACTGGAGCACCAGGGTCTGATTACGCTGGCGTTTGACGAGATCAAGGATTTGTTGCGAGAGCCGGAAGCTTTTAAATAGAAAGATGCAGACGTGCAAGGATTCAACTTTCCTTTGAACTAAATCCCCAACTTTTTGTATCATTGTTTTTTCTCCTTATGATTCGTTGCTACGTGAAAACTGCCTTTACATTTCTGCTGCTTTTAGTTTGTGGAAACTTGCATGCCCAGTATAGCATTGAGCCTTTCGAAGATTATAAAAAATGTTTAACCGGGTTTAAGTATTTAGAAAATCAGGACACACTATTCCCGGCAAAATTCGAGAATGTTCATTCCGTTTATTATACCGGCAGTTATTCTTATCATTCCAGTGGCGAATTCTGGATTCTTTCCGACAAGGGGAAATATGGCTGTATCGATTCAAGAGGACGTTGGGTCCTGGATACTAAATATGAACACATTTACTATAATTCATTTATTCAGCAGTTGTTGTTTAAAGAGAATGGTAAATGGGGCACTTATACTTTTAAGGAAATAAATTTACCACCGGTTTACGACACTATTCTTGTGAAGAATCTGGATAATGAAAAGAAACTGGAAATGATTAACAACGGAGAGTATGTTTTTCAACCTGGTCAGAATGAGTTATTCGGGCTGTATTCTCTTGGAGGTAAAGAACTGATCCCGATTCACTATACCGAAATTGAAGAACAGGAATTCCGTTTGAAAGATATGTCTGTTTATAAACGACTTTTCGTGTGCAAAACCAACGATAGCATTCATATTTACGATAAGAAGGGAAAGGTTCTGAGCAGAATGGCATTTAAAAATATCCAGCCGTTTTACGCAGAGCAGGACGGGCATACTCCCATACTTTTTTCAGTAGTAAATGCCCAAGAACAGTATACAGTTGTGGATGAAAACGGCAAACAATATCTCCCGCTTACTCCGGAAAGTTATAATGCTATTTATACTTATCGGAATTTTGTGGAACGAAGCACTCCGCGTTTTGCCAAACAACAGTTAAAAGGAAAGAAAGGTGTTCGGATGGCAAGTTTGAGCCAGGGAATAACTTCTTCGGCATATAGTCAAATGGAGTTTATCGGCGACTGGATTTATGCAACGAAAAAATCGAAATGGGTTGTGCTTGATACCGCTTTCAATGAAGTTTTTCATCAACCTGAACCAGAAGATAAACTACTTTATTTTTATGGGAACACAGAAACAGATCTGGTAGAAGAATTCCCGCGAACCATTGAGAACAAGATCTTTGAAAACTATTTTCTGACCAACCGGCAATATGAACCGTTAGGAAGCATCGCCAATATGTATATGCTGCAGCGTATTGTTCCCGTTAAGACCGCTCCAGGTAAAAAAGACACCGAGTATAGAAAACGCTATGCACTTGTTGAATTGCGTTCGGGAAAACAAACTCCGGTCATTTACGAGCGCATCATTAAAGTTGGCGGTAACGGTGTGAGTTATTTTTGGTGTATTCGGCCAAATGAGGAAGAATCTACCGGAATGAAAGATTTTGCAACTGATATTTACGACAACAACGGAGTTCTGAAACAATCGATTCGGCTCAATGAAAAGGCCATTCGTACGGTTTACGAGGTTTCTGCTCCTAAATATTCTGAGAAGTACCCGAAGATCATTAGTCTGGGACAGAAGCAAACAACTTCTGATTCCACAACGTATCTGTTGTACTGGACAGATGGTGGAATGATTACAGATTACAAGTTTAACCTTCCGGTTACCACATCCTGGATTGGAGCAGATTCTTCCGGCTACATTGCTTTTAAGGAGGGAGATTTGTTCTATGTGAAGAACATTCAGGGAATTCCGAACAGATTTGAGAACCAGGCTTATTCAAAAATTGAAACATTCGAATTCCAAAACGGGAAAGCTGTTGTGGACCTTGTTGGGAAAGAATATTCGGTTATTGTGAACAGTTCCACTTTCGAGCCGCTTATTGATTCCTGTACACGTCTTTTTTGGGACAGGAGTGGTGTAGAATTTGGGCGCAGAAGAGGTTACCATGTCTTTGTTTCAAGAAAAGGATATTTATTCGGAAGTGATGGCGTGGCGTTTCATTTAATTGATTCTTCCTGCTTTAATAATCCCAACGGATTAAACTGGATCCGGAGTTTTGTTTGTATCGATAATAAAGGAAAAATATACAGCAAGGAATTCACAGATTCTGTTCTGCTCTGCAAACCGGTTCGGTATGGCGAACTAACAGTGACTTTTTACAAAAACGTGCTCACCGTTAAGAAATACGGCAGTACCACGGAAAAAAGAATTCCCGGGATCAAATCAGTCAGTAAACCTTCGAACGAAAACCGCCTGATTGTTGAAACGATCACCAGAAAAACAGGATGGATCAGTATTGAGACTGGCGAATGGGAAGTGGAACCCAAATACGAGCAGGTTTCAAAACCTTTCTAGAAAAGGAATGATTTTTACCTCGCTTCGAACAAGTGCGAAAAGTGTATGGTTATTACTCCCGATTGAAAACCGCTCACCGAACCGCTCTTTGATTGGGATTTCAAATTCCGCACAGGATACAAGCACGCTGTTGCCCGCGCTAACGGAAAATACGGAACCGTTAACGAAAAGTTTGAATGGGTTACTGCTCCAATATATACGGACACTAAGTCTTTTGGAGAATTTGCTGTGTTTGTGGAAGAAGAGAAAATCCATTTTATTGATGAAACAGGTAAAACCTATACCAGGGAATTCGATTCTATCAATTCTGTCGGGTTGTCGGCGATATTATTTTACTACAAAGATTCCATCGAGATAATTGATAAGAAAGGAAAGATACTACTGCCCCGAACCCTGCGAAAAACTGCTGTGGAAAAGGTTGATCTTGCTCCGATGATCTACCAGTGGAAAATCGGACAAATAAAACCATTTATCGCTAACGGTCACATGTTCTTCGATGAAAACAATGCGGTGCTGACCCGGCGGAATAATGAAAACTGCCTGCTGAACCTGGGACGAACTTCTGTTACCCCCGAAGAGTTCCTGGAAAACCGCGAAACCGAAAGAAAAAACTCCGGATACAGACAAATCTGCGAGCGGAAACCCATTAATTTCTCCATGCACCGTTATGTAGAACTTTCGCTTGGTAAGTGTTTTGCAGATTGGGAAAACAGTTGTTTAAGCAGTTATGATCAGTACGGTTATTATTCCAGTTTCTATGTCGGGGAAGATTCTCTTATTGAGCTTAAAACACTTTCAGATCTGTTTCTTCCGAATGCCAATTACGAATCTCGCCTGGATGCATTAATGGAAAAAATCATTCAGGCCGATCAAACCTTTGGCCTGGCGTGTGTGGATATGAAAGGAAGTATTGCGACTCTAAAAGAACACTTCTACGTTTCAAAAAAATATATCTGCTTTTACGAGTGTTTTGATTCCAATCATCCGCTGAAAGTGCCGGTTTCTGAGTTGAAAGGCCTGCTTCGCTGGGAGGATTTGTTTGAATAACAGGTCGTAACTCGAGTAAACTCTATCCTGCCAGAGAAAACACCACGAAGCTCCTGAGGCGTACGAAGTTGAAATCGCGAACAGGTAGTATGCAGACGGAATCAGACGATTTTAGCAGCACATCTCTTCGTTCTTCATATAAGTACACGGGTATTCATGGGTATCACGATGAGCAGGTATAGGTCTGTCTGCGTTTATGTATGGGTGCGCACGCGAATATGTATAGGTGCGACTCCTGCTAAGTACAGGTATGCACGCGGGTATTCATAGGTATCACGATGAATAAGTACAGGTCTGTCTGCGCTTATGACAGATATGATTCCTCTTATGTATAGGTACGATGATCAATATGTATAGGTGTGACTCCTGTTAAGTATAGGTGTGCACGCGAACACAAATGGGTGTGATGACGAGTTCAGGTTGCGGTTGGCGCAGGATTACTTTCAGCCGCGGCTGACTCAGCAACCTGCAAATCCTCTGCTGCAAAGCAATGCGTACTTTTTCGTTCTTCCTATTTAGACGTAACATTTTCAACTTTTGCACTTATGTCAAACATGGTTCGATTCTACATGAAAACGTGTATTTGTTTTACGCTGCTGCTTGCAGGAAATAGCTGTTTGGGGCAAGAAAGCATTCCGCCGGTTTATAAAACCATGACAGCTATTTCCTGTCATGATTGGGTAAAGAACGTTGTTTCTCAAACCTTCTATGTAGTTGACAAGGATGACAGGAAGGGGCTCCTTGCCAAAAACGGCAATGTGATTATAGAACCGCTTTATCGAAATATAGAATTACTTCAGCATGATATTCCAGCCAATTGGGAAGCGTTGTTTCGCGTAGAAAATATGGCGGGTGAATTCTCTGTTTTCAACAGTTCGGGAAAACAGCTGCTTCCTTTTGAAGCATTCAAGTTGTTTCCGGTGAATACGCACACATCGGTTAGAGAAGATCGGTCTGCAAGTTTTGTTGAACGAATAGATACGCTGGATTACCATCAGTTCATAAATCTGATCACCGGAAAAAAAACGGATTGGTACGAGGGGCTAAATTTTATTGGAGATGAGGTCTTCACCTATTCACGTTATTCTCCTTATGACAGATGGAGAGCGCTGGATTGGCAAGTTCTTGATTCGAATTTTAATTTGCTTTATACAAGTACCGATAACCGGGACGACTTAATGTTTTTTGATTCCAATGGGGAGTTGTATAATGCAACGGTGGATTATTCCTATGGTGAGATAGAAGGGTTATATATTCGAAACAAGGAAATGTATGAGTTGTTTCATGTAAACACAACTTCTCCGGTATCAGTCATTCACAAAATGATAGAGCCAACAGAAAAAGAATTGAAAAAGAAAAATGATCGGTTCAGAACCCATGAACGTGATTACTATAGCTTATTGAATAGTAAAGCAGGCATGCAATCGCCGTTTATTTATAAGCAGATTCTGCGGGTTGGTGGACTGGACGAGGTTTGTTATTGGGGAGTTCGTGTCACAAATGCATTTGTAACCGGAGATGAGGTAACAGTTGATGTTTATGACAGTTCTGCCGTATTTCTACATACAATTTGTATGGAGGAGAAGGAATTCAGATTTGTTTATGAGTACTGCCGGCCAGGAGTTGACGATACTCCCCGAAGAGGACCAGGACCCAATATTCCGGTTGAAAACAAAGCCGGAATTAAAAGCACTGTTCGTATTAACGGTACGCGAGCAGTTGAGTGAGTTAGCCTTTCCTCTTCTTGCATTGAGCTTTGGTCGTCGAGCGGAGTCGAGATGCCGAAGTGTTCCTCTTAACGCAGTCTCAATCAACTATAAGCTTGATCTCGTATTTCTTTTCCTTCCCGTAGTTATTGTCTTTCCCGTAATTGGCTTCCAGCAGTCGGATTGTGTGGGATTCATAAACAAGCGATGAAGTAAGTCCGGAGCCCAAACCGAGTGAATAGGTAGAGAATTGTTCCATCTGGATCTTCACGATCACCGCTCCGGCAGTTACACATTCTGCATCAGGCGGGCAGCGCGATTCTTCGACCAATTCCACAAACTTGATTTCGTATTTGGTACCACCCATATTGATTCGTGCCGTTTCATTAAACTTCAGCGTAAATTCTTCACCGGTATCGTAGGTTTGTTTCCTGCAGCCGGAGAGAACAAGGATTGCAAAAACAAGGAAGAGAGAAGTTTTAAAAATTTTCATGATGAATGCTTTTGTTGATCTAAACGATAGTGTGCGGAGAATATTATAACAATTCGAGATAACTATAAGGATTTTAGTTTTTGTAGTTCATCGTATAAAACGGGAATGTCTCGCTGAATGATCGCCCAAATTAATTCTGGTTCAACAGAATCATAGGCATGTGAAATGATATTTCTTAATCCAATAATTTTCTTTGTTGAACTGATTTGAATATCAGGCTGGATTTCAACCACTTTTCTGATTGCTTCACCGATAATCTCCAGATCACGCTCAATTGCTCTTCGAAGAATTTTGTCTTTTTGAAAAATGGTAAAGTCATTATTTGTTCTGGACTTCACTATGTCTATTTCACTAATGATGCTTTCAATATCGAGAATATATTTGAGCACTTTATGCTGCATACAGTTCTATTTTCGAGCGATTAATTTCTTCCAGCAGTACAGGATTGTTTATTGATTTAACTGAAATCAGATCAATTGGTTTGCCGGTAATTAATTCAAGCCCCTCACACAGCGAAAAGTAATTGTCGGCATAGTCCAGAACATTCAGATCATCTGAAAAAAGGACCAAAAAATCAACGTCACTGTTCTCATCCATTTCGTTCCTGGCCGCAGAACCAAATACGGCAATAGAATCTACATGATGCTTCTGACACAAAGCAATCACCTCGTTTACTCTATTTTTCAACAACTGAATCATTTCATTCAAAGATATTGAAAAATGCGAATTGAAAAGCCTGAGACGTATTATAGGTAGTGCCGGGGAGTTGGACCATTAATGGATTAAGGAATTGAGAGAAAGAGAACGCTCTGGTAAAGTGCTTGTGTCTTACTTAGAGACAACGCACTTCAATTTCGCATTCAAATTTTGCGATTTTTGTTATTGCACGTTTTTTCATTACTTCCGTTCTTACAAAATAAAATTTCTTACCATTTTTTCTACTTAAACTTTCAAGGGTGCTTTTCATATGCCGATCAATTGTTCCAATTGGTTTTGAAGAAGTGGTGATCTCAGCATTTAAGAAGACATCGCCATTTATATATCCTGTTAAGTCTGCAAAATCGATATGGCTTGTTTGTTTTGGATGCCAAGTCCAGTAATCTACTCTGGGAAATTCGAACTGGAGCTCTTTAGCAGCTAACACAATTGATAATGCATGTTGAATTTGATTTAACTGTTCATAATGGCTAACTCTGATTTTTTCTAAGAGTTTTAATTGATGATAGAGTTGATTCGGAACATCATTCAAATGAACTTTCAGAGAATCAAACCAGTGTTGAAGTTCAAAGCTAAGTTTTTTCTCTTCTTCAACGATGTTTAGAATCATGATTGATTTTTATGTAGTACTAACTTGTTTACCATTCGAGAATACTTAGGGATTCGGCGATCTCTTCTGTAGAAGGTAGTTTTGTTACTTGAAGCCGAGTCTTCAGATTGAAGAATTTACTTCCTTGTAGAGGATACTTTGTAGTTTTCCTAAAATTTGTTTTGTAGAATTTCTCAACACAGAAAAACTTATGACCGATTTCTATATTCCAGTTGTTATTCTTCTTGGCTGCATGAATGATGTCGATGATTCTCTGTCTTTGTTCAGGAGTAATTGTTGCGGTACTATTTATAATTTGGAGCTCCGTTGAGGATAATAAATTGGCAGTTATTACATTTTCAATTTTTCCAATACCTCTTACGGCCTTGTCTGAGTATATACCCAAATAATCATGCTCAGAATAACCGCGCTCAGCTGGATCGTAGTAAATATCATATTCAAAATTTTCG
>CAMLIF010000027.1 GCA_946479985.1 uncultured Flavobacteriales bacterium | reverse complement strand
ATCAACCGAAAATCTGCTTATCAATACTTGCAAGTATCATAGAAATAAAGGGGGAAACCATAATCCGCACTCTTTTCTGCAATCCTGCGCACACCGTCTTAATATCTAATTGCCTATCTTTGCACAAAATTTCTTCTATGTCTCACAAAAGCGCGTACGTAAATATTGTTGGAAGCCCCAATGTAGGGAAATCTACGCTTATGAACTGCCTTGTTGGAGAGAAGCTTTCAATTGTTACTTCCAAGGCGCAAACTACGCGTCACAGAATTCATGGGTTGGTGAATGGCGACGATCATCAGATTGTTTTTTCAGACACTCCCGGAGTGGTGAATGCTTCGTACAAGCTGCATGAAGCAATGATGAGTTACGTGGAATCTTCGTTTAAAGATGCCGATATCCTGTTGTTTATTACAGATATGCAGGAAAACGAAATGAATCATAAGGAAACCCTGGAGCGTATTCAACGATTGAAAATCCCGGTTTTGCTGATCATCAACAAAATAGATTTGGGCGACCAGGACAAAGTGATCGCGAGAAGAGAATACTGGCAGGAGAAACTTCCGAACGCTGAGATCCACCCGATTTCGGCATTGCATAAATTCAATGTGGAACCAATCTGGCAGCGCATTTTGGAGTTGTCGCCTGAAGGACCAGCCTATTTTGATAAAGATGAATTATCTGACCGACCGGTTCGTTTCTTCGTATCGGAGATGATCCGTGAAAAGATCTTTTTGCATTGCGACAAAGAGGTTCCGTATGCTTGCCAGGTAGAAATTGAAGAATACAAAGAATCAGAAACGATCACGCATATTCGTGCCGTGATTATCGTTGAACGTGATTCGCAAAAAGGAATTTTGATCGGTAAAAAAGGAGAAATGCTGAAACGTATCGGAATGGATGCGCGTAAAGACATTGAAGCATTTATTGGTCAGCAGGTTTTTCTGGAAACGTTTATTAAAGTCGATAAAGACTGGAGAACAAGCGAACAGAAGCTGAAGAAATACGGATATTAAAGAATGACTAATTACAAGTTACCAATTACAACTGAATTCTTTGATTCTAAATTTGTACTTGTTATTAGCAATTAGTAAAAGGAATGCCAAATTATACGCTTCGGCGGACCAATTGCGAATCGAATGATATCTTAATCATTTGCAATTAGTAATTAGACATTTGTAATTAGTAAAGTAGTGCTGTGAAGTACGTCAAATAGTAGAAAAATGGGAAACATTATTGCCATCGTGGGCCGACCGAATGTCGGAAAATCAACATTATTCAATCGTTTAACAGAATCAACCCGCGCCATTGTAAAAGAGGTGAGTGGTGTAACGCGTGATCGTATTTATGGTCGCGGAGAATGGAACGGAATTCCGTTTTCAGTAATCGACACAGGAGGTTATGTGCATGGTTCGGATGATGTCTTTGAAGGAGAGATTCGTAAACAAGTTGAAATTGCAATTGAAGAAGCAACAGTTTTGTTGTTTGTAGTAGATGTTACAACCGGAATTGTTGATTTAGATGAAACAGTTGCCGCGTTGCTGCGCAAAACAAAGAAGAAAGTATTGGTAGTTGCCAATAAAGTAGATAATACGGAACGAATTGGTTTATCCTCTGAATTCTGGTCGTTTGGTTTGGGAGAGGTTTTTGACCTTTCTGCGGCAAATGGTTCGGGAACCGGCGAAATTCTGGATGAAGCAGTAAAATACTTCGAAAAAGAAGATCCGAGAGGCGCTGAAGAAGAAGGATTGCCGCGCATTGCAGTAGTTGGAAAACCAAATGTTGGAAAATCCTCTTTCATCAATGCCTTAACGGGTGAAGAAAGAAACATTGTTACCAATATTTCGGGAACCACGCGCGATTCTATCAACACGCGTTACAACGCATTCGGTTTCGATTTCATGCTGATCGATACAGCCGGAATTCGTAAGAAAGCAAAAGTCACGGAAGATATTGAGTATTACTCGGTTCTGAGATCAGTTCGTACCATTGAAAGTTCAGACATCTGTATTTTTATGATGGATGCAACAGAAGGAATTCAGAAACAGGATTTGACCATCTTCTACATGGCTGAGAAGAATCACAAAGGTGTAGTTGTTTTGGTAAATAAGTGGGACTTGGTTGAAAAAGACACCATGACCGCTAAAGAGTACGAAGAAAATCTGCGCGAGCAGCTTGCTCCGTTCAACGACGTGCCGATCATCTTTACATCCGTGATCAACAAACAGCGTATTCACAAAGCATTGGAACGCGCCATGGAAGTGTATGAAAACCGTATTCGTAAGATCAGTACTTCTGAATTGAACGATGTAATGCTTCCGATTATCGAGAGCACGCCGCCGCCATCAATCAAAGGAAAATACGTGAAGATCAAATACGTTCAGCAGCTGCCAACACACGCTCCGGCCTTTGCATTCTTCTGTAACTTGCCTCAGTACATTCCTGATTCGTACAAACGTTTCCTGGAGAACAAGATTCGCGGGTTATACAATTTCGAAGGAGTTCCTGTTCGGATTTTCTTTAGAAAGAAATAAGAGAAGCGTAGCTTCGATGGTTGGGGAGGCTATTCTTCGTCTTTCTACATTTATGAATCTGCATAAAACAAAAATGCCGTTCTCGTGAGAGAACGGCATTTTTTCTGTGAACTGACCAACCTAACCTAACTTAAACTACATCTTCTATTTCTTCATCCAGTAACACGAAGAATTCATAAACGTCTTCTTTCAATGCTACTGATTGTTCCTTCTCAGCGTCTCGTTTCTCGTAAAGTGCCTGGAGTTTGGCAGAGTCAGCTTTAAATTCAGCTGTATCTCCTTTTCGCAAGTCTTTACGCACCTCACATTTTGCTTTACGAACTTCTTTTTTCGCTACTTTTTTCTCCTGATCCTGGGTTCTGATTGCCACCCATTGATCTTTCGCTAAATCGCGTCTGTCAATTCGTAAATACTTTTTGTCTCGTCGTAAATCTGCTTTGGCTTTCTGAAGCTCTTTCTTACTCATGTGAGACTCAATAGTCTTATCAGCGTCACGATTTTTCTTCAACTCGGCTTTGTGGAACACAATACGTTCTCTGTCTAACTCTATGTTGTGCATAGAACGTTTCATGTCTTTGTACTCTTTACGATTTGAAAGACGGTGGTTCTCTATTGTTTTAGTATCTCCTTCGTCTCCCGCTGCAATCGCTACCGGAGCTGCAAGAATGCTTGCTGTGATCATCCCGACCAAAAACAAGCTGTTGACTTTCGTTTTCATGACATTTTATTTTTTGGTTCTGCAAGAGAGGTTCAATCGCCATGCCAAGTCGTTTAAAAATATGTTAAGCACCTTGCTAACACTGGGATTCCCGCAAATGTCGACTACCTGCCAAAACCCGGTTTTTTTTCATTTTGAAAATACTGGGTTCAGAATGAAATACTTTAAGCTACTTCCGTGCGTTTATTTGTTTCAGGAATTGATATTATCTTATTAAGTTTGATTTTCCCTGAAAGAAACAAGTATGAAGAAATTGCTTTATTGCTGCCTGATTTTATTGTCTGCTGCCTCGTGTACAAGTATTACAGCTGTTAATCAGCCTGGGAAACCTGAGAACGAATTCCCGGAGTTCATGCGTGGAGAGTTTGATTTTATTTTCCCCGAATCAATGGCGCCAATGATGGAAGGAGCAGATTCTACTCTGGGAGCTATGAAGATCAGAATCACCTCCAACACTTTTGTAACTATAACGGATAAAGGATCCAATATCAATCTGATTAATGATTCTACCTCGGTTTGTAAAGTGAAAAACGACGTTTACCTATGTATGGGTCGTGAACCGGAGTTTATCATTTTCAAAGTAGAAGACAAGCAGAGCCAGATCAATCTCTACCCGATGTTTATTATGGGAGAAACAACCGTTTCGGATCTGGAGAAGTATTTTTCTGATGTGAAAAAAGACCCGAATGATGACTCAAATTACATTGTCACCATCAACCCGAAGAAATTGAAAAAGTATTTTGATGGCCCGCTGCCGTATAAAGATCCGTTTGTGCTGAAGAGAATTAAATAGTTCCTACCATCGTCTTCCTGTTGTTCCCCGGAATCGTTTGTTCGGATCAATGATCTGCGCTCCTTTTACGAAATTGCCCGCTGCAATTAGCAAGCCGCCGCCGATTGAAATGAAAATGACATTCAAATAAACCATCGTAAAATCCTGGGCCAATTCTTCAGTGATTAATTCATTGTTGCGCAGTATATAGGCTGTTTTGTTTTCCGGAAGACTAAAATACATCCAAAAGAAATGGATAATTGAAATGAGTGTTACGGGTAAATAACACCACTTTCTAAGAACGGCTATTCTTTTGCTAATGGTATTTTTTGAAGCAGTACTTACCGGTTGTTCCACAACTCCGGCCTTTTCCATTTTTTCTATCCTGCTCAATTTTTGGTTCAACGTACTGTATCTACCGTAATAAACCAGGAAATAGATTACATGAATAATTCCGAAGATTGTTTGGGTAATGAAGATATTATCTAGTCTGGGATCATTCATGGCTCTTTGTTTATGCGACCTGCTCTGAGTAAAGTTGGGAAGATTATTTCAATTGTATCGAAAGATGGCAGTTCTTTTTCAAAAGAGACCAATGGATTGTTTGCCGTTTCTTCACGATAATGCCTCACAGCCGACCATGTTCCGAGATAACCAAGCAGTTGTTCTTTTGTCCATTCGTAAGTCATTTGAAAGTGTGGAGTCGCAATTTCTTCCAAAGGAAATGGAATTGTTTCATAAGCTTCATCAATGTATTTCCGTTCCGCATCCCAATAAGCACCGAGTATTTCCGAATACAATTTTGTTACTTGTTTTTGGACCTTCTCATTTTCAATTTGAATATTTCCGTATCCTAAAACAACCAGAATTCCGTTCGGTTTCAGCACGCGTTTTACCTCGGCATAGAATTTTTCGAAGTCGAACCAATGAATGGCTTGCCCAACAGTTACGCAATCGAAATATGCATCAGGGAAATTGGTTTGCTCGGCTACTTGCTGTGAATAGTTAATCTTTGGATGTGAAACCGCATTTTTCAACTGATTTTCGCTCAAATCGGTCGCTTCAATGTGATCAAACAGGTGTACCAATTCGCTTGCAACTTGTCCCGTTCCGGTAGCGCAATCCCAAACACGTTCGTTTCCGCTGAGAACAGTTTCCAGGAATGTAAAGACTTCTTTCGGGTATGAAGGCCGAAAGTGGGCGTAATTGGAAGAGTTATGTGAGAAGTTGTCTTTCATTTATTTTAAGAGGAAGAGAGGAAAAGTGCAAAGAGGAAAGTTTTATAGTACTTCTTGTCAGATTGAGTGAATCCAACGATAGGAGGATTTGTATCGAAATCGACAAGAATCATTTCGTTGGAATAAAAGTTACCACATACCGAAAGGTCGTTGAGGGTATATGGAATTGTTCAGATTCATCTATTGTACAATATTACCAAATAAACTCCTTACCAAATCGTAAAGCATACCTGAGTGAAATTCAGCGATAAATGAATGATCGAATTCTTCTTTGACGTATATATTACCAATTCTTCCGTAAAGCAAGTATTCTTTATTCTGTAACTCAGACATGTTCAGTTCCTGATGTTGATATCCGACAATGTATCCGTTATTAATCTCTTCAAGCACTTGAGACAAACGATCCGGGCATTTATTACCAAAGCCGTCATTAGCGAACGAAATGTGGATATAATGTAAATCGTATTTTAAATGAAACTCATCTGAAAATGTACCATTGAATGAAATGCAATAACTACTGGTGCAAGAATCAGCATTGAAATGTACTATGTATGAGTTGTTATGGTAAGACAAAGAATCATTCACCCTTAAAATAAGAAAGTCTGAATTGGACGTTTCATATTTCTGAATATCTTCCATCATTTGTCGATTCAAATTATTGATGGCAACCTGTAAGCTATCTTGCACGTTCTGAGTAAAACTAACGGTAGAGATCTGGATGACCAAAAGAATTAAAACGAATTTTTTCATAAACGAATAAGCAAAACTCCGGATTTGGTCTCTGAAACAAACGGATTAAAACGGTCCTCTGAGAAACGGCCCTTTTTTCTGCCCAATACTTTGGAACCCTGTGTTTCATTAGCCAGGAAAATGAAGAGCCCTGCACCTGCCGCAACATAAATAACTGCCATAAACTGCTCAATGAAAACATCTTTCCCCCAGAAAAAGATAATTCCTAAAACATGTGTCAGTGCAATTGCAATGATAGGAAAGTAGGCGATTCTTTTAAACTGCTGAATGCGTTTCCATGTATTGGAACGAGTGCGATCAATGTCTTTCTGTTCATAGAACTTTGATTTTTCAAGAGATTCGAGCCGTGCTAATTTGTGAAAGCATGCGCTGTATTTGCTATAGTACCAACTGAAATAAATCAGATGCAGAACCACCCAAATTGCGTTGAAACCAACGAAATTGCTGTCTTCCTGAGGTCCACCGCCCAACATTAGTAAGTACTTGAAGCTCCACCCACATTCTCAATCGGATGCCAGGTCGTTTTCAATTCCTGAACATCGGTAATGTAATACGGGTTTTCGTCTGTGGCTTTTGTGAAATCGTTTTCGTAAACAAACACGCGTTTCACATTACAATCGGCACCGGTTTCAATGGCCAAAGCATGCTCTTTGTTTCCGCCGGCATAAATTACCGCATTTATATCCATGTGACCGTGGAATTGTTCAACCAACTCTTTCTCCGTTCCGGTGAGAATATTTACAACTCCGCCTGTTAGGTCTGACGTAGCTAAAACTTCCGCGAAAGTAATTGCACACAAGGGTAGATTCTCCGAAGCCAAAACGATGCATGAGTTTCCTCCGGCAATAACCGGTAAAATAGTTGAAACCAAACCGATCAATCCATTGGTTTGCGGAGCAATAATTCCCACAACTCCCATTGGCTCGAGCGCCGAGAAATTGAAATGACTGCTCGCAACCGGATTTACAGAAGAGAAAACCTGCTGGTACTTGTCACACCAACCCGCGTAATAAACACAACGATCGATTGCCAATTCAACTTCCTGCTGTGCCTTAACTTCTGTGCTTCCTTGTTTTACCAATTCTTCTACAAACTGTGCTTTACGCCCTTCGAGCATTTCTGCAATCCGGTATAAGATCTGTCCGCGATTAAATGCAGTTTTTTCCGACCACGACCCAAAGGCTTTTCGTGCAGCAACAACCGCATTTCTGAAATCTTTCCGCGATGAAAGACACATATTCGCCAGCGGCTGACCTTTCTTATCCAGCGGTGTGTAATATCTCCCTGATTCTGTTCTCGGGAACGCCCCGCCGATGAAGATCTTGTATGTTTTTAGTATTTCCAATCTTGACATAATTTGTAAAATATGGTTTACCCTCCCTCTTAATCTCCCTCCAAAGGGAGAGACTCTAATCCTCTTCCCCCTTTGGAGGGGGACCGAGGGGGAGGGCTTTTCTAATCATTACTTAATTTTCAATTTTAAGATAAGCGCCCAGCCCCTGCAAACCGCCTTCTCTCCCAAATCCACTTTCTTTGTAACCGCCAAAAGGTGAAGTCGGATCGAATTTATTGTATGTATTTGCCCAGATAACACCAGCCCTTAGTTTCGAAGTCATATTAAAGATGCGTGATCCTTTGTCTGTCCAAACCCCTGCTGCCAATCCGTAAGGCGAATTGTTTGCTTTCTGAATTACTTCATCTATTGTTCTAAATGTTTGAATCGTAAGAACAGGTCCAAAAATCTCTTCCTGTGAAATTCTGCTGGATTGCGCTACATCTGTAAACAAAGTTGGTCGAACAAAGAATCCTTTTTTAGGCAGCGCACACGAGCTTTCGTACATATTTGCACCTTCGTCTTTACCAATCTTAATGTATTTCTGAATCGTTTCCAGTTGTTCTTTGGAGTTGATTGCTCCGATGTCCGTGTTTTTATCCAATGGATCGCCGACGTAAAGTGTATCCAAACGATCTTTCAATTTATGGATCACTTCCTCCGCAACAGATTCCTGAACAAACAGGCGTGAACCTGCGCAGCACACATGCCCCTGGTTGAAGAAAATTCCGTTTACAATTCCTTCAACTGCCTGGTCAATAGGTGCATCTTCAAAAATAATATTTGCGGATTTTCCGCCTAATTCCAATGTCAGTTTCTTACCGGTTCCCGCGACTGCTTTTTGAATAATTTTTCCAACGTTCGTTGAACCTGTAAAAGCAATTTTATTGATATCCGGATGATTGACAATAGCCGCTCCGGTATCGCCGTAACCCGTCAGAATATTTACAACGCCAGCGGGCAAACCTGATTCGTGAATAATCTCTGCCAATAGCATTGCTGTGAGAGGAGTTGTTTCCGCAGGTTTTAGGACTACAGTATTTCCTGCTGCCAAAGCCGGAGCAATTTTCCACGCAGCCATCAAAAGCGGGAAATTCCAGGGAATAATTTGTCCGGCAACGCCCAGAGAACTTACTTTTCTGTTTGGAAAAGCATAGTCCAGTTTATCGGCCCAGCCCGCATAATAGAAGAAATGGTTGCAGGCCAGCGGAACGTCTACATCGCGCGATTCACGAATGGTTTTTCCGGCATCCAGCGTTTCCACAACAGCCAATTCACGCGCTTTTTCCTGCATCAACCGCGCAATGCGGTAAATGTATTTCCCGCGTTCTTTCGCCGATAGTTTCGACCAAACGTTTTCGTATGCTTTCCGGGCAGCTTTTACCGCTTTGTCCACATCGCTTGCATCGGCATGTGCTACTTCTGCAATGACTTTCTCCGTTGCCGGATTGGTTGTTGCAAAGTATTTTCCTGAATTCGGTGCAACAAACTTTCCGTCGATGTACAATTCGTAGCGCTCCTTCAGTTTCACATGACCGGTACTTTCCGGACTCGGGCTGTAATCCCATCCGCCGTTGAAGTCGAAATCTTGTTTATTCTCTTTTTCCTTTTTTGCCATTTTAATATTTTTGGTCCTCCCTGTTTCCATTATCTACCTCGAAGGAGAATCTGGCCTCCCCCTTTGGAGCCTGCCTGTTTGCAGTCAGACAGGGGGGATAGAGGGGGAGGATTAATCTATCGAAAAATAATCGGCACTTTGATAATGCCCTGTTTCTTGTTTTACTAATTGCATCAACACGTCGTTTGCCAATGAGCTTGCCCCGAAACGGAACCATTCGTTGTTCAGCCAGTCGTTTCCTAATGTTTCTTTCACCATCACCAGGTTATGCAATGCCAGTTTAGAAGAAGAAATTCCGCCTGCAGGTTTCATTCCGACTTTCACGCCTGTTTTTCTGTAAAAATCTTTGATCGCGCAAAGCATCGTGTAGGTAACCTGCATAGTTGCAGCCGGTTGAATTTTCCCTGTTGATGTTTTGATGAAATCTGCTCCGGCGTACATGGCAATATCACTTGCTCTGCGCACCTGGTCCAAAGATGCGAGTTCTCCGGTTTCAAAGATCACTTTCAATCTGGATTTACCGCAAGCTTCTTTGATTGCTGCTATTTCATCGAACACAAAGTTGTAATCGCCGGCCAAAAATTTTCCCCGGGAAATAACCATATCAATTTCATCTGCGCCATTGTCAACCGCAAATTTCGTATCCAAAAGCTTAATTTCCATGGTCGACTGCCCACTTGGAAAAGCGGTAGAAACCGAAGCTACTTTAATACCTGAATTCCCCAAAGCTTTTTTTGCCTCGGCAACCATGGTCGGATAAACACAGATTGCAGCCACGGTCGGCAGACCATCCTGCAGATCATGTAAATGCTGTGCTTTGTAACACAACTGACGTACTTTTCCCGGAGTATCTTTTCCTTCTAAAGTGGTTAAGTCAATCATGTTGAGGACTAGTTTCAAGCCCTGATTTTTCGCTTCGTTCTTGATACTTCGGGTTTGAAAACGGGCACAGCGTTCTTCTACGCCAACTTTGTCGACTGTGGGTGTAAACCTGAAATCAGGAACTTTTTTAAATGTTTTATTGTTGCTCATTCAAAATGTGTGAATAAACTCAAATATAAGGATAGCAGATTGAGTGAATGTTAAATGTGAAAAAGTTTAGCAGCTAAAAGGAATTAGTTGCGTGAATTTCAGTTCCCGCGGAATAACTTTCATTGCTTTTTATTGTACTTTTAGAATCCCATGAAAGATAAACTTGTACTAGATGCCATACACATTGCCCTTGAAGCAGCGGTTGACGCTTCGAAAGCAATTATGGAAATTTATGTACAGGATTTTGAGGCACAGTGGAAAGACGATGGAAGCCCGGTTACAATTGCCGATCTGAAATCGAATGAAGTGCTGATCGCGCATCTGGAGAAAACCAATATTCCGTTTATTACCGAGGAAGGCGAGAATGCTCATTTTGATGTTCGTAAAGACTATGATTGGGTTTGGTCTGTAGATCCGCTCGACGGAACAAAAGAATTCCTGAAGAAAAACGATGAGTTTGCGGTTTGTATAGCTCTTATCCATCAGCAGAAACCCGTTCTTGGAATTATTGCCTCACCTGTAGAACGAAAATTAATAATTGGCGGGCAGTTAATTCCACCTGCAATTGTTGCATTTGAAAACATTCATGATACGGGTAAATGGAATTACATTGAAAAAAAGGAACATGTAAACCAACCGCTGGTTATTGCAGGAAGCCGTTCGCATTTATCCGGAACAGAATTGAAATTCACCAACGACCTGAAAGACAAATACGGCGATGTGACTTTCTTTAAAAAAGGAAGTGCATTAAAGTTTATTGATCTTGCACTGGGGAATGCTGACATTTATCCGCGTTTCGGTCCCACGATGGAATGGGACATTGCAGCCGGACAGGCAATTATTGAAGCATTGGGAGGAAAGGTGCTTCACGCAGAAAAACAAGAGCCGCTTCGTTATAATAAAGCAAATTTGCTGAATCCGTATTTTATTGTTTACACAGCTCCGGTTTTATCATGAACTTCTTACTTGCGCTTACTTTCTGCTTTTGCGGTTTTGTTGTCTGGACTCAGGATTATTCCAATACGTTTGTTACTGAAAAACACGATTCTACCTCCCTGAAAGAAACAGGAAGCGATCGAATTGTTGGAGAAGTTCTTCCAAACCGCATTTTGCCGATGGAATCCTATTTCCGGGATCGATTGTTTACACAGGGTAGAACCGCCGTGCCGACATTTCCAATTGAGAACAGAACGACATACTATTTGGAATTCACTAAGGATTCCAAAAAACGTTATTCGAATTTCGGATATTTTTTGTTTAACCGGGAATTGGTGGAGCTTCACGATAAAAACAATTATTTGTGGATCACACCGCTCTTAGATATTTCTCTTGGAAGAGATTTGGTAGCTGATACTTTGAAAAAGATCTCTCAAAATACACGTGGTGTTCGAATTGAAGGGAATTTCAATAATCGTGTTTTATTTACTACCTCGTTTTATGAGAATCAGGCGATTTTACCTGATTACGCTGCTCAGTATGCGTTATCGAAGGGTGAATATTATCCCAATCAGTCGAACGGAACTTATTCACAGGTAAACGCAGTAATTTCGGGTGCAGCCCGCACAAAACCTTTCGAAACAAACGGCTTCGATTATGCGTATGCGGTTGGCTCAGTTCTGGTTAGAATTACCGATAAAATGAACGTTTCCTGGGGAAATAATTCGATTTTTGTTGGAAGCGGTTACAGAAGCATGTTGTGGAGCGATCATTCGCCCGGAGCTATGAATCTGCGCTTTCAATGGAAATTTGCCGATAAATGGTCGTTTCAGATGGTTCGCTTGCGGGGCATGAATCTGATGCGCAGAATTGGAGGAGTGAATGGTGAGGCTTATTACGAGCCAACGTTACTCAGTATGTCGACCCTTTATTTTCAGCCCACTCCGAAAATAACTATTGGTCTGTTCGAAGGCGGTGTGTGGAATCATGGTGATTCTATTCAGAAAAAGGCTGTTTCTCCTTTATACTATATTCCACTTCCCGGAGCAAGTACGCTGGAAGAATCTGTTAACGGACAAAGTAGCACTGTACTAGGTTTAGACGGGAATGTGCGCAGCCGGTTTGCTGTTTTCTACGGACAATTCGCCTTAAACCCGTTTGTGGAAAAAAGTTCTCTTTTTCAGGTTGGTACGAGATTGTTTACCAATCGTTTACCCGGAAGCTGGATTCAGTTAGAATACAATGAGGCCGGAGAAAAATCATATACTTCTGCCAATCCGAGAATGAACTACGCTTCAAACAATTTGCCGCTTGCACATCCGGCAGGAACAAATTTCCGGGAATTTTTAGTCAGAACGAATTATGAGATAAATCACTGGTATGCCTCTGCCAGTTTTCATTATTATCCGAAGCAAGCAGAGCA
Source organism: uncultured Flavobacteriales bacterium (assembly GCA_946479985.1). Next base: position 23,769 of record CAMLIF010000027.1, on the reverse strand, counting down.
ATCTTTGTTATTATCTGTCTATCAAAATGCAGCCCCAACTTTTCAAACGGTAATACTAACAGTGCTTGAAACCGGCTACAAATTCAATCGTACTTACGGATTGGAATGCTTTGCACAATTCCGTTACCGCAAATCAGATGGAACAACTGTTATGGAATCATCGTGGCTCAGTGCCGGAATCAGAACCGCAATTCGTAACCATTATTTCGATTATTAAGATGAGGTTATTAATTGTCATATCATTTTTGGTTGCGCTGAACCGTAGTTGGTCACAGGATACTACAATACAGGTTACGAAAATTCCGATCGAAAGAATTCCCGTGATGGCGATGATGTGTATTTCAGATTATGTTTCTCCGATTGATTATTCCTATTCGCAGCGACCGTTGAGTTATGATTTGCATCAGAGCATTTTACCGATTCGGGGGAATTACCTGATGTTTCCAGAAAATCATCAGCCGGGTGATGGCCCTAATGTTTCGCGCTGTAGCACACTTGAGTTCAAGCCGGTTTCTGAAAGTTATGCTTCAATAGATAGCTCGAATAATCTATCTTACCGGGTTTCGGCCGGCGTTGCGTTTAAGTTTCAACGGAACAAATGGTATAACAAAACACAATTCCTTTCCGGCTGGAGTAGCAGAGAAACCGTAGATCAGGACCACGCGGCCTTTTTGCCGAACAATAATCACAGTTACTACTGGTATAATTCTGTCAGAACCAGAACACATTATACGTATAGCGATGCTTTCGATGTAAGTTTTGGAATTGATAATCATTTTATTGGGAATGGCTATCGTTCACTGATTCAGGGGAATCAAAACGCGCCCGTTCCGTTTGCCATGATGCGGGTAAATTTCTGGCGATTGGAATATGGTCTTTTATATCAGTTTAACCATGAAAATGTTGGATCTTCCCAGCTCTGGAAATTCAATGCGCTTCATTATCTAAGCTATAACGTCACACATGATTTTAATATCACGCTGGTTGAACAAGTACTTTTTCAGCCAAAAGACGGCTCGTTTAATCGTGGATTTGAAATAGAATATCTGAACCCGATTGTGTTTTTCCGCCCGCAGGAATACAGTTTGGGTTCTTCCGACAATGTGCTTCTGGGATTGAACACGAGTTATAAATTGAAAGATCATGTGATTTACGGACAGGTTTCTTTGGATGAATTTGTAATTGACGAAATCAGAAAGCGCTCCAAATGGTGGGCAAACAAGTATGGCGCGCAACTGGGAATAAAGGGGAAATTCAAAGGATTGAAATATATTGTTGAAGGAAATGTGGTTCGACCATATACATATTCGCACATTAACTCCGGGCAAAATTCCGGGAATATGGGCTTAGCTGTTGGACATCCACTCGGTTCCAATTTTGCGGAAATTTTAACGGTTGTAACCCGGGAACGTTTTGGCAAGAGTCAGGGACATTTTTTCGATAAATTCACCTATTCCGGGTTTGCGGCGTTTCAATTAAAAGGCTACGATCCGGATTCATTGAGCTGGGGTGGGAACATCTATGAAAGCTACGTTCTTCGTCCGAAAGAGTACGGAAATACTATTGGACAGGGAACTACAGTGAGATCTATTTTGTTTGGAACGCAGTTTTCTTATTCAAACCTGAAGTGGCCATTTGAATATTACGTGCAGCTTGCGATGAATTACAGTTGGGGTGAAATCAAATCAGTATTCTCACCGTCGGCAGTAATAGGAATCAGAAGTACTTTGTTCCAAACACGTAAAATGTTCTGAAAAAACAAAAGGGACCTCACTACAAGTCCCTTTTTACCTAACGCTACCACTATTCACATGATTTATGAGGATAGATATATACTCATAACCAATACAGCAAATGTACAAGCCTTTTTCAGAGGAAAAACAGAGGTGTAGTAGTTGGAAATGATGAGGTAATAAATGCCTTGATATTGAGAATAACTAAAACTTTAGCTATTCATTTTTAATCCTGATTACCATCTTGTTCGGTTTTCGGATGGAATGTTTTCCAGCTGTGCCAATATTCCTGGTAAGCTTTTACAGCGATGAGACCGGTTTCGTTTTTGGTGATCGGCCTTCCGTCGAAACGGTATTTTTTGTCACCGGTTTGAATGATTCCGTTGTCCAGGGAAAATTCTTGTCCGGCTGATTTTCTGTAAAAAACAACAAAGCTTTTGTTGTCATCTGCCAGAATGAGAACAATTGGCTTCATATTAATAACATCATAGATTATTCGTTCTTTCGTTAAACGGTTCCAGTCGTATGCCTTGCTTTTCTCGCCAATTTCTATTCCGATAATCCACGATTTCTTCTGCCAGGATCGCGGATCGCGTTTGGTTAGCTGCCCTTGTTTTGTTCCGTTTTCATATTCTTTCAAAGCGTCATATTCCTTTGCGTATGCGTCATCTGCCTGCATAATTTTCGACTTCGGGTGTAATTCCAGCCATTGAGCAAGTGTTACCTGGGAAAACGGGAATTCGGGCAATGAATGACCGATCAGCGGGCCGGCAACTGCTTTTCCGTTTGCCTGGCGCCACCATGATTGGGTAGTTGCATCTTCAAACAAGGCATTGAAATGATCCATTCCTACCAAACGGAACGTTTCAGGTTTTCCGTTCACAATTGGTTCATATACTCTGCCTGTTCTGCAAACTGTGCAATAAGTCACCATTACGCGTTTCCCACCAATATTGTCCTGAACCTGGTGATGGTAGCCCAGGTATTGAATCGGATAGGCCTTTGATTCGCCTTTATAACTGATTCCAATCACTGTTCTGTTCAGATCTACCCGGTTAGCGGAAGCATTTGAGAACTGAAGCGTGGTTGGCTGATAGAACATTCGTTCGGCAGACATTTGAAAATTGGCAGCGTAGAAACCAAAAGCACATAATAGCACAGTAATTATTGCAAGTGGCTTTGAGGAATTGTAGGAAGGTTTGAATCCGTAAACAACCATTCCCAGGAATAACAAGCGGAAGAACCACCTGTAGATATGGAAGAAATAAGCAAAGCCTAAGCTGTTTATTTCCTGGCTTCCCGGTAAAGGCATGATGAAGTAGATATTCGCAATTTCGAACAAAATTAAGCCCAGGGCTCCTAAATAGAATAGTTTTTTCATTCCGGCAATGAGTAGTAACGGTTTTGCAACATTCAAACGTACTAAATGAATCGCTAACAACGGGTATGTTTCACGCTTTGTTAAAAACTATTCTGTTTTAAACAGAGATTTCACATGTTTAAAAAGGAATAATCGGCGAAATTTCGGTGAATTGCAAAACTCAGCTTAAGAATCGAAGCGCTAATCCAACTCGAAACCTTAAATTTGCACCCAGTAAAAAGGAGCCAATGAATATAGGTAAGAAAATCAAGTTTTACATGGACTTTGCCAAGTTTCGGTTGTCTTCATTGGTCATTCTCTCTGCTCTTTCCGGTTATCTTTTTGTCGGTGGTTCAGATGGTTTGGAAATCACCTACTTAATGCTCGGTGGATTTTTGGTCACTGCAGCCAGCAATGGTTCCAATCAAATATGGGAACGTGAACTGGATGTTCTCATGAACCGAACCGGAAAACGACCGCTCCCCACTGGGAATATGTCGGTAAATGAAGGCTTAATTGTTGTTGCCGTTTGCCTGCTTCCCGGACTTTGGATGCTGTATCAGCTAAATTTAGCTTCTATGCTTCTCGGCTTGGCGGCGTTTGTGTCGTACGTATTCATTTACACACCAATGAAGCGTATTTCAACCTGGGCGGTTTTTGTCGGTGCTTTTCCTGGGGCGATTCCTCCTATGTTAGGGGCTGTTGCAGGAACAGAATCAGGAGAATTGGGTTTGGTAGCCGGAGTATTGTTCTTTGTTCAGTTTGTTTGGCAGTTTCCTCATTTCTGGGCCATTGCCTGGGTTATTCATGAAGATTACAAATTGGGTGGGTTTTCGCTTCTGCCTTCAAAAGAAGGGCCGGGTAAAACATCTGCATTTCAAATTGCGGTTTATTCGTTTGCGCTAATTCCGTTTTCGCTTCTTCCGTGGTTGTTAGATTGGACCGGGCCGGTTACAGCTGTTGTTGCCGGAGTGTTATCTACATTATTCTTCCTGCAATCAAACAAGCTGCTTAGAACACTGGATACAAAAGATGCAAAACGTCTCATGTTTGCTTCTTTTATCTACTTACCGATTATTCAATTTTTGTATGTTTTTGATCGCGTTCCCGACGTTATCGAATCTATGCTTCCATAAAATTATCATCAGATGAAACAACAAGACTATTTAAAGGAGATGACTCCTGAAGTAAGAGAACAAATGAAACGTAACCTGGTTTATGTTTCAATCTTTAGTATTATTATGTTGTTTGCCGGATTTGCTTCAGGCTACATTGTGAGTTCGGGAGGATCTTTCTGGGTGAAATACAATTTTCCGCCCGCATTCTACATTTCTACAGTTCTCATTGTGTTGAGCAGTATTGTTCTGCAGATCTTTGTTTCGCGGGTGAAGAAAGGGAAAACTTCTCTGATTAAATTGGGAGTGGTCTCTACCTTCTTATTAGGTGTAGGCTTTTCTTATTTCCAGTTTAAAGGCTATAAACAACTAATCCAGTCGGGAGCTTTCTTTAGTTCAAATATTATGGTTTCTGAAGGGCGTTATGGCGATTATTACTCCATTCGCTACAAAGATAAGTTTTTGGAAGTGGATGGAAATGAATATTCGATTGCCGGAAAGAAAGTTTCAGAAGCACAAAAAGAAGAAATTTCGAAATTCGGAGCTTCATTGGATACTGTAGCTTTCGACAAGAAAAAAATCATGCCGCTGAACAAGAATTTCGAGTTGTATTATAAAAACCAGTTGGTGAGCTATAAAAACAACAAGTTATTTGTTCAGGATACGGTAGAACTTCAATTTGTAGATTTGGACCGCTTGGAGAAATTTGCGGTTCATTTACGCGATAAGCGCGGAGATTTCTTCCACCAGGGCGTTTATGGAAAAGATTTCGTTATTTATTTTGAAGGGGAAGAATTGCAGTATAAGAACCGCACCCTTTACCGAAATAACGGAACACAGGTTTTAGATGCACCACTTCAAATGAATCTGAATAGTTCGAAGGATACAGCTACATCTTATTTGTATATAATTACCTTCCTGCACCTGCTTCATATTCTGGCTACACTTATTTATATGTTCAGACTTTCAATTCGTTCATTTACAGGTACTTTAGAAAACTACAATTATATCTCGCTGAGAATGGGTTCTATTTTCTGGCACTTTTTGGGTGTATTATGGGTCGCATTGTTGTTATTTTTACTTTTTATTCATTAAACTTGCACAAAAAATTATAAAAAATGGCAGGACACGCTACAGCACAAGTTGACTCGGCTTCAGCCTGGGGAGGTAAAACCTCACCGTTCAATGCTAGCTACGGAAAGTTAATGATGTGGTTCTTCTTAGTATCAGATGCTTTAACCTTTTCTGGTTTATTGGTTTCATACGGAGTAGTTCGTCACACAACAACAGAGGCCTGGCCTATTGGTGAAGAAACATTTAACTCTTTACCTTTCTTGGGTCATGGATATCCTTTGATTTATGTTGCATTGATGACATTTATCCTTATCGTTTCATCAGTAACAATGGTATTGGCTGTTGAAGCCGGTCACCGTATGGATAAAAAAGGTGTTTTGAAATGGATGATTGCTACGATTATTGGTGGTTTCTTCTTCTTAGGCTCACAGGCTTGGGAGTGGTCCCACTTTATTCATGGTTCTGAATTCGGTTCAATTGAAATGAATGACGGTAGCCGTGCCATTGTAAAAGGGCACATGGGTGAGTTCCAAAGCTTCACTGTTGTTGAAGGTGGAAAACATCACAAAACTGGTGAAGTAATAAAAGAATCTCCTGAACATTTGTTACACGATTTCCAGCATGCTGCGGCTTTGGGTCATGTAAAAGGAGATAAAATCCGTTTACACGATGGTTCAATTGCAACCTGGAAAAAAGCTCCGGATCACGAAATGGAACTTCGTGTGAAAACTGACGGAAACGGAAACGCAATTAAAGGGTTGAAACGTCTTAAAGGAGACGATGCTCAAAAAGCATACTGGGGAGTTATTACAAGCGGTGAAAAAGGTCGTGTAATTTACGGGGCTAACTTAACTGAAAACGAATACGGTCCGTCTCAATACGGTCAATTCTTCTTCTTCATTACAGGATTCCACGGGTTCCACGTATTCTCCGGAGTTATGATCAATATCCTGATTTTCTTAGGAGTTGCAAGAGGAACTTACCACAAACGCGGACATTACGAAATGGTTGAGAAAACCGGTTTGTACTGGCACTTTGTAGATTTAGTTTGGGTGTTTGTATTTACATTCTTCTACTTAATCTGATTCAATTTTAAAAAGACAATATCATGGAAAGAGACGATATTTACGAATACTCATTAGACACACACCACAGCGAAGAGCAGGGAAAGAAAATCCGTCGCAAGATTTGGTTGGTAACGGCAATTCTTACAGCAATTACAGCGTTTGAAGTAGCAGTTGGAGCATCTGTTCATCAGGATAGCTCAAGCTGGTGGATTGTAAAACTATTGTTTATTGGTTTAACATTATTAAAAGCCGGATACATTGTTCTTACGTTCATGCACTTAGGTGACGAGCGTAAAGCATTGAAATACGTTATTCTTGTACCATACGCTTTGTTTATCATTTACCTGATATTCATTGCAATTGACGAAGCGAATGCAGTTCATCAAGCCTGGGAAACCTACGGAGGATAAAATTTAACGCATGGCGAAAAATACTAAGGCCGGTTCCTTAAGACCAGTATTCTCAATGCTGATCTTATTTGGACCGGCTCTTTTGTTGATTTTGATCTCTACCCGGGGTTGTAATCACAAATTCAAAGTTTTAGATGACTACGGCGCGCTGCCGGCTTATTCCTTTACAGAAGGGAATGGGAAGAAAGTTGTCAATAATAACTTTAAGAACAAAATTGTGCTGTATACAACTATCCAGGCATCTTGTCCGGATACTTGTTCTATTGCACTTTGGCATTTGGATCAGTTAATCTACCAGCAGCTGCGCGAGAATACAAAGCGTTTGGGGCATGTGAAGATGGTTTCCATTGTAATTGATGAGAATGGGAACCCTTCTGATCGTGTTGCAGATGTAAAAGCAATTTTGGAACGAAACGTAGAGGATTATGATCCGGAAATCTGGCAAATTGTAAGCGGCGATGCAAAAAGTATTTACAATATTAAGAACAACGGCAAAAGCCTGCTCGAAACCGGTAAAAAGTACTATGCCAACCAGGCATTTACTGAATTAATGCTTTTGGTTGATAAGAAAAACCACGTGCGTATGGTTCTACCGGCTAAAACCGAAAGTACCATTCGTACTATGAAAGATCATATTGCACTTCTTGAGAAGGAATACGACAAAGCAGCGGCCGACGCAAAGAAAAAGAAAAAATGAGAACCTTTTGGTTAATCGGATTAGTTGCCGTCCTGGTAGGATGTGCAGAAGAAAAGAAACCCCGCGTTTTACCTTTTTACGGGAATTTTGATGTTATAACCTATTCGAAAAACGGAGAAACATATACTGATACGGTTTATCCGAAGATTCCGAAATTCACTTATCTGAACCAGGATTCTATAGAAATCACTTCTACCAAATACAAAGGCAAGGTCTGGATCGCGAATTTCTTTTTCACTTCCTGTCCCAGTATTTGCCCGCCAATGATGTCACAAATGCGTCGTTTGAACATTCTTACAAAAGACATTCAGAAAGAAGTTCAGTTTATTTCGTTTTCTATTGATCCAAAAACCGATCAGCCTTCTGTTTTGAGAAAGTACATTAAGAACAACGGAATTGAAACGAAGAACTGGGTTTTTCTAACCGGAAACGAAGCAAAAACACATTACCTGGGAGTTCATCATTTTATGGTTCACGCAAAACGCAGCGCCATGGCAAGTGGTGGTTTTGCCCACCAGGATGGATTGGTATTAGTAGACAGAGAAGGAATTGTCAGAGGAATCTATCTCGGAACAAAAACCGAAGAAGTAGATAAACTGAACAAAGATTTACGGAAATTATTAAAAGTTGAGTATGGAATTGAGTGCAAAGAAAAGTAAGAACCTGCGTAAGCTGATCATTGTTCTTTCAGTTGTTATTCCGATTGCGGTTGCAGCATTGTTTGTAATCAAAATCCCGGGAATCAATTTGAGCTTCTTACCGCCGATCTACGCCGGAATTAATGGTTTAACGGCCTTTTTACTCGTTCTTGCGCTGGTTTTCGTGAAGCAGAGAAAATTGAAACTGCATGAAAATATCATCAAAATCTGTATGGGATTGTCGGTGCTTTTCCTGCTTTGCTACGTTTCTTACCACATGTGTTCAGATACAACTTATTATGGTGATTTAAACAAAGACGGAATTCTCCAGGATACTGAGAAAGCAGCTCGCTCGTCGGCAGTTTACGGTGTTTATTCGTTCATTTTGTTAACGCACATTTTATTGAGTATCGTTGTAATTCCAATGGTTTTGTATTCATACTTACATGCATGGGAAGGTAATTTCGATAAACATAAGAAGTGGACAAAAATCACGTGGCCGGTTTGGTTCTACGTAGCTGTAACGGGAGTTGTAGTTTACTTTATGATTTCGCCGTTCTACGGGCATTAATTAGAATTACGAATTACGAATTACGAATTACGAATTACGAATTACGAATTACGAATTAATTGTGTTTAGAGACTTCTCTGCGGAAATCCGCAAAATCAGCGTGCAACTGAACCGAAGATTATAGAATTAGAAACTCGAAGGGCAATTCCCTTTTCTTCCCAATCTGAAAGTCAAACCAATTCCTGCAAACGTATACCAGTCTCTCGAAACCGGGTTTCCACGTTGTCCGAATCTGTTTCCGGTTGTACTTCTGTTACTCAAATTAGCAGCCAGCGGACCGTTTTCGGCTAGAATAGTTGCAGGATCTGCATAGCGATAGTTGTGAACATCATCTAAATAATCTGTAAACAGGAAACGAATTCCGTATTCGGCATTCAATCCGATATTCTCCGTGAGCGTAACTCTGAATCCAAATGCAAGCGGAACAGCCAATTGAATCAAAGAATATTTCGAGCGATCAGACGCCGAAGTTCCCTGTCCTTCTGTTCCTAAAGGTTGTAATTCCACCAGTTCGCCGTTGAAATCCGTTTTGGGGTTAATCTTGGCGAGACCTAACTCAGCCATTAGATATCCGGTTCCGCGATAACGCTTGTTTCCGATCTCAAAAGGGAAATACGTTATTTCAAGTCCGGAAGCCAACTCATAAATTTCTGTTTGAAACGATAAATTCCGTTGTTTGAATAAGTCTCTGCGCGATTCACTGTCGTAGCCTTCCACAAAACCGTATGTGAAATTCGCTCGAAACGCCAAACGCGAATGAATGTTGTACCTGTACAGGATTTGACCTGCGAGATTACTGTTGTTAAAATGCTTCTGATTTAAATCTCCGATGTAATAGGAAACACCGCCCAAAATGCCGATTTCAGATCGCGACCAGGCATTGTGCTGGTGCGATTTCTGTGAGAATCCGGCAAACGAAGTAAGAAAAAAAAGACTTGCAATTAAACGCATATTCATAACAACGCAAGTTACTAAAAAATATTACGCTGGCAGAAGTCCTTTTTTCACGAGAAGTTCACCGATTTGAACCGCGTTTGTTGCTGCACCTTTTCTTAAATTGTCGGCAACAATCCACAAATTCAATGTTTTTGGCTGTGATTCATCTCTCCTGATTCGCCCAACAAAAACATCATCTTTCCCTTCGGCGAAACGGGGCATGGGATAAGAAAACGTGCTTGGGTCGTCCTGAAGTGTGATTCCAGCTGTATTACCAAGGATAGAACGAACTTCGCTCAATTCAAATTCGTTTTCAAATTCAATATTTACTGCTTCAGAATGTCCTCCAACAACCGGAACGCGAACAGCCGTAGCCGTAACGTTGATTGCCGGATCGAGAATTTTCTTCGTTTCCTTCGTCAGTTTCATTTCTTCTTTGGTATAACCATTCTCAAGGAACGAATCACATTGCGGAATACAATTTTTATCGATCGGATAATTGTATGCCATTTCACCGCTTATTCCGGCGCGTTCGTTTTCCAATTGCTCAACCGCTTTTACACCTGTACCGGTGATACTTTGGTATGTGGAAACAATCACACGTTTAATCGTATATTTTTTATGCAGCGGAGCCAATGTCAACAATAACTGAATGGTGCTGCAATTCGGATTTGCAATGATTTTGTCGTCAGCAGTTAATAAATCACCGTTAATTTCCGGAACAATCAATTTTTTGTCTTCGTGCATTCTCCAGGCAGAACTGTTGTCAATTACCGTAGTTCCAACTGCTGCAAATTGAGGAGCCCATTCCAAAGATGTTTCTCCGCCAGCTGAGAAGATTGCTACATCGGGTTTTAAGGCTACCGCTCCGGCTAAACTAACCACAGGATAATCTTTTCCCTTGTATGAGATCATTTTTCCCACCGACTTTTCTGAAGCCACCGGAATTAATTCCGACACGGGAAAATTACGCTCATTAAGCACTTCTAACATTACGTTGCCTACCATTCCGGTTGCGCCAACCACAGCTACTTTCATCTTTTAAAAATTGATGTTGCAAATGTAAGGACAACTCGCGAGTTGTCCTTACAGTACCAATCAAATAATTTCCCTACCTTTGTGCACTTCTTCTTCGGAAGAAAGTCCCGATTGTGAATGATGTAAACAACATCAGACGTGACATCCGCTCGGATTACGATACATAATAACAAATGTCTTTTAACAATTTAAACTTGAGTGCAAATCTATTAGATGCACTCAGCCAAGTGGGTTACACCACGCCAACCCCTATTCAGAAACAAGCGATTCCACCGATTTTAGAAGGAAAAGATATCTTCGGATGTGCTCAAACCGGAACCGGTAAAACAGCTGCATTCGCACTTCCTATTCTGCAAATGATGGAACCCGAATCACCAATAACCGGAAAGCGTAAGATCAGAGCTTTGGTTTTGGCTCCAACAAGAGAATTAGCTATACAGATTCATGAGAATTTTAAGCAATATGGTAAGCATTCTCAATTGAGAAGCGCTGTAATTTTTGGTGGTGTTTCGCAGCACAAACAAGTAAATCAATTGCGCAGCGGGGTAGATATTCTAATTGCCACTACAGGTCGTTTACTTGATTTAATGCAACAAGGATTTATTTCACTTTCTCACGTTGAATACTTTGTGCTGGATGAAGCAGATCGTATGCTGGATATGGGATTCATTCATGATATCAAACGTATTTTACCAAAATTGCCGAAGGAAAAGCAAAATATTTTCTTCTCTGCAACAATGTCGCCGGAGATTAAAAAACTGGCAGGAACTATTCTTTACGATCCGGTAAATGTGCAGGTTACTCCTGTTTCTTCAACAGCTGAAATTATCGATCAAAGCGTTTATTTCGTGGAGAAAACAGAAAAATGTGATTTGCTGAAACAATTGGTTGCATATCATCAGATTGAACGTGCTTTGGTTTTTACCCGCACGAAACACGGAGCAGATCGCGTTGCAAAAACGATGAACAAAATGGGAATTAAGTCGGAAGCAATTCATGGCAATAAATCTCAGAACAATCGTCAGCGTGCTTTAGACGGATTTAAGAACAAGGAAATTACTATTTTGGTTGCTACCGACATCGCCGCCCGCGGAATTGATGTTGATCAGTTAAGCCACGTTTTTAATTTCGAATTACCTGAAGTGCCTGAAACATACGTTCACCGAATTGGCAGAACGGGAAGAGCCGGTTCTAACGGAACAGCAATTTCGTTCTGTGCTTTGGATGAAAAGAAATACTTTAACAGCATTGTGAAGAAAATCAATAAGTCGATTCCCGAAGGAAAGGTCATAACACTGGCAAAATAATTCGATCACAAAGATTTTACCGCTTCTAATTGTACCGTTTTCATATCTTTAGTCCTTCAACGACGAAGTATGAAAACGGTATTTCTAATCTTACTACTTGCTTTTTCAAGCACTCTTTTTGCACAGGTTACAGATAATTTTTCGGATGGTGATTTTACTGCAAATCCAACCTGGAACGGAACAACTAGTGTTTACATTGTAAACGCATCGCAGCGTCTTCAACTGAATAACACTGTTGCTGCAACTTCCTATTTGTCGTTACCCCACACACTTTCGGATTTGAACACCAGGGAATGGAATTTCTGGTATTCACAGACCTTTTCTCCTTCATCATCAAATTACGGCAGATTTTACCTCACTTCGTCTTCAGCCGATTTAACAACTAATCCGGATGGATTTTATCTCCAGTTTGGTGAAGCAGGGGCTACGGATGCGGTTCGGCTTTTCAAATGCGTGAGTGGTGTTTCAACTCAAATTTGTACTACACCCGATGGTTTGATCGCCTCCAGTTTTACAATTGGAGTTCGCGTTACCAGGGACAATGCCGGAAACTGGGATTTGTTTGTGGATCCTGCAGGGGGAACCAATTATGGAAGTCCGTATTCAGGAACAGATGCGGCTAATTTGCTCGGAAGTCATAGTGGAGTTCTTGCGGTTTATACCGCTTCAAATGCTACGAAGTTTTACTTGGATGATCTCTACATCGGAGATGAAATTTTCGATCTTGTTCCCCCGAATTTGGTAAGTGCAACACCTATTGATGAAACTCACGTGGATGTTCTTTTTAACGAACCTGTTACCGGAACAGCCATTCTACAGAATTCGAATTATGCTTTAAACCCTTCAGATCCAGTTGTTTCTGTTGCCCAGGATGGTGTAAATCTTGCGCTGATGCATCTGACATTAACGAACTCAATGACCAATGGTCAAACCTATCAGTTAACAGTTACATCGTTTGAAGATCCTGCCGGAAATGTTAACGGCCCTCAAAACACGAGTTTCCAATATTTGGTTGGCGAAACAGCTGTAAAAGGAGATATTGTTATCAACGAGTTCTTTGCTGATCCATCGCCGGTCATTGGTTTGCCCGAATTGGAGTTTGTAGAAATTTACAACAGAAGCAATAAATATATCGACTTAACTGGCTGGAAAGTGGGCGATGCATCATCGGACGGAACCATTTCGGGTGGATTTATTGGACCGAACGAATACAAGATTCTTTGTGCAACAAGTTCGGTTCCTGAATATGCCGGAAGTATCGCCGTTACCAGTTTCCCAAGTTTAAACAATAGCAGTGACGACGTTGTTTTGAAGTCGGATGATCTGACAGTAATAGACAAAGTTGCTTATACAGACGATTGGTATCTGGATGAAATCAAACAGGACGGAGGATATACCCTGGAACTGATTAATCTTTTGGACCCGTGTTCTGATGCATCAAACTGGATTGCAAGTAATGCCAATACCGGCGGAACACCGGGAATTGCGAATAGTGTTTACGACATTACTCCGGATACTCAGGCTCCTTCACTTTTATCGGTAAATGCGTTTTCCCCGAATATTGTAGAGCTTATTTTTAGCGAGGGAATGGATTCAACTTCTGTTGCTAATTCAGTAATCAGCACAATTGCACCGTTAACGGTTGACCAGTTGCTAATTCCCAGCGAATATTCGAAAACGGCAACAATTCTTTTTAATGAAGATATTGCTGCGAGCCAGGTTTACATGATTACTTTAGCGAATGTTTCAGACTGCTGGCTGAATTCAACTACCGTTAGTGGAGAATTCGCCTTGGCAGAACTTCCGGTTTCGGGAGATTTGGTAATCAATGAATTGTTATTTGATCCGGCAACCGGTGGGAGCGATTTTATAGAACTCTATAACCGTTCTCAGAAAGTGATCAATTTGAAAGATTTGGCAATCTCTAACTTTGATGATGATTCCATTGCAAATCCACACCCTGTTTTAACCAGTTACTTTATGTTCCCGGGAGATTATGCGGTTTTGACTCCAGACAGTAATTATCAAAAGAGCACATTCAGTTCTTATGGTGCCGGAAAGTTTTATCAAATGACATTGCCTGCTATGAACAATGATTCGGGATCTGTGTTTCTCATGCTGAATGAAGAAATCATCGACAAAGTATCTTACTTTGCAGATTGGCATTTTTCGTTGCTGGATGAGACTGAAAACAAGACTTTAGAGCGTATCAATCCGGCCGGAATATCAAACGAGAGAGACAACTGGCATACCGCTGCTGAAGCCATTGGATTCGGAACTCCGGGATTGCAAAATTCACAATATCAGACAACAACATCCTCGGGTGATTTTGTGTCAAACGAACCGGTTTTCTCACCGGATAATGACGGTTTTCAGGATGTCATGCTTTTTAACTACAGCCTGGAAGCCCCGAATATGCTTGCAACAGTAATTATTTATGACGATCAGGGCAGAGTTGTAAAAGAGCTGTTTAAGAGTGAGTTAATGGCTGCGTCCGGAACGTTTTCCTGGGATGGAATTAATGATCAGAATATCAAATCCGGTTTGGGGATATATCTTGCGGTAATGGAATCATTTGATGTAAACGGAACTCAAAAATTTGTTAAAAGAATAGCTTTTACGCTTGCAGGTAAGGTAAACTAACCATATATTTAAACAAAAACGGTAGAAATGAGAAGAGTGGGATTATTAATAGCACTGATTATGACGGTGTCATTATCGTGGGGACAGAGTTACAAGACTGCCATAGGAATTAAAGGAGGATTTCCTTATTACGGAACCTTAGACATTAAACATGATTTCGGGGGTGCTTACGGAGAATTCCGTGTAGGTGGTTACCGAAATGATCTTTGGTTTCAAGCTTTATTCGAGAAGAATTATACTATCGACGGTGGCCTTGAGTGGTACTGGGGATTAGGTGGCCATCTTGGTTTCTGGAATTACGGGCCGGGTTATCACCCGCATTATTACGATGGTTATTATGCTGATGGATACAATGGTGCCTGGTTTGGAGCAGATGGAGTATTAGGCATTGAATACACGTTTGACGCTATTCCAATAAACATTGCCGCGGATTTTGGACCGTCAATGAATTTCTTTTCAGGAAATGCATGGTTAGGATGGGGAGGAGCATTAGCACTTCGTTTTGCCATCAAGTAGAAAAATTTTAAATAAAAAAAACCCGATTTCGAAAGAAGCCGGGTTTTTTTATTGCGTTGGTTTACGAAAATTACTCCACGTAACTCAATTTCAACATATTCGATTTTCCATTCTCTTCAATTGGAATAGAAGCAATGTTAATCACCAAATCTCCTTGTTTTAAAAGACCGTCTTTGGTAAGTAAATATTTGATGTCTGCGATGGTATGGTCGGTACTTACTTTCTTATCATAGTAGAATGCCCGCACTCCCCAAACCAAATTCAATTGGGTAATGATTTCTTTGTTCGCAGTGAATACGAAGATAGGCGCATTTGGACGCTGAGAAGCAATTTTATACGCTGTATAGCCTGAATAACTCATAGTGATAATTGCATCCGCTTCAACGCGCTGAGCGAGTCGACAAGCGTTGAAACAAATGGAATCAGAAATGAAACGTGATTGTGATTTTTCAGGCAGCTCTTCTTTGTGATAGATTCCTTCAAAATTTTCCATTTCACGTACAATGTTGCTCATGGTCTGGATTACTTCAACCGGAAACTTTCCTACAGAGGTTTCTCCCGATAGCATTACCGCATCTGCTCCGTCCAAAACAGCATTGGCAACATCATTTACTTCTGCGCGTGTTGGAGATATGTTGGTAATCATACTTTCCATCATTTGCGTAGCCACAATTACCGGTTTTGCAAATTGGTGTCCTTTACGGATCAGCATTTTTTGGATCAACGGGACATTTTGATACGGAACTTCTACTCCCAAATCGCCACGAGCCACCATTAACGCATCTGCAACGGTAACAATAGCATCGATATCATCAACCGCTTCCGGCTTTTCAATTTTTGCTACAACGCGCGCTTTTGCTTTACGGTTAGAAATAATGTGCTTCAATTCGATGATGTCACGTGCTGATCGAACAAATGAAAGCCCGATCCAATCAACATCATGGCTTAATGCAAATTCCAAATCTGCCCTGTCCTTTTCTGTTAATGAAGGAAGCGAAATTTTGGTATTTGGCAGGTTCACACCTTTTTTGGAAGATAGAATACCGCCGTGGATAATTTTCGCTTTGATTTCTTTCTCACCATCTGTGGAAACAATTTCCATTTGAAGTTTTCCGTCATCCAAAAGGATAATTTCTCCGGCTTTCACATCGCGTGGCATATAGCTGTAGCTGATTCCGAATTTATCGGCATTCCCAACTATTTTTTCCGTAACAATGGTAACAATGGCTCCGTTTTCCATCATTACTCCGTTGTTTTCCATTTCGTAAGTTCGAATTTTCGGGCCTTGTAAATCTGCCAGGATGGCAACGTTTAAACCCATTTCGTCATTCAATTCACGAATAAGAACGATACTTTTTAAATGATCTTCATGCGAACCATGCGAACAATTTAATCTGCAAACGTTAACTCCTTCCTGAATCATTCGTCGCAAAACCTCTTTGTCTGCACAAGCAGGACCTAATGTTGCAACAATTTTCGTTTTTTTCATTTTACAATATAATATTTTCTGCGGATGGAATCTCCAATGGGTCGTACGGGAATACGGCCATAATGTTTCCCACCTTCTTTAATTTTTCTACCAGCTGATCTACCGATTCCAATTGCAAATTCTGAATCAGGATAAAGTAATCGATCTGATGATACTCAGGAATCAGGTATTTATTTTCTGATTTATTCCGGATGAAATAATAATCTGTAAGATTTTCCTCATCATTCCAGCAGAAGTAAGCGTGCTGTGATATGGATGCTCCTTTTTTATTGGTTGTTACGAATAGATCATTGGCTTTTCCCAGTTCCCATTTTAAGTTGGAGTTGATGTCCCAAACTACCCGGTAATCGGGGTGCGGAGTACAAATACCAATCATATCGAATTCCAATTCGTTCTCAAAATCGAGCTGATGTTTTTTCTGTTTGGCCATGTACTGTTCTCCGGTGAAGTTAAGCATTATCAAGCCAAGCCAGATGAACATAACGTTAAAAGTAGTGAAGAACGAATGGTTTATAACTTCCATACGCGAAAAAGCCCCAACTCCTGAAATATATCAGAAAGCCGGGGCTTTACTATGAAAAATGGTAGGGCTATTCAGCCAGTTTGAACTATTTTTTCACGAATTTGGTTTTTTCACCGTTTGGAGTTTGAATGAAGTAAATCCCTGAAGTAAGATTGCTGATATCGAACGAATTGATTCCTGGCTGAACATCTTGTGTTTGAATGACTTCACCGAGCATGGTTGTAATTTGAACTGTTCCAGCCGATTTCAATTCCACATTTAAAATGGTATTAACGGGATTTGGGTAAACGTTCAAAACGATGGATGAAACTTCATTAATACCAAGCATACAATCTTCACTGAAACTGGCTCCCGGATCATGATTGAGCCAGTTGCTGTTGCTGAATGCGGCATCATCAACTTCTATACATGTTAGAAACGGATTTTGTTGTGCCATGAAATGGATATTAATGATATTCGCATTGTTTCCATTGGCAACATTTAATGATGCCAGTAAATTCTCTGAACAATCTATTTCACCTAAAGAAGTTTGAGTACTTAGGTCGAGACCGGTTATTTGATTATGGCTGCAATTAACATCCAATAAATTCAGATTACTCGACAAGTCCAGCGAAGTAAGTTGGTTGTATCTACAATTCAGAATGTACAAGGCAGTATTGTGTGAAACATCTAAAGTGGTAAGATTGTTCATGAAGAGGTATAAACCGGTAATATCAGTAAATGCCTCAAGTCCTGTAACATCATTAATACCAAGATTATTGCAATTAATAGAACCTGTGAAACTTGTTGCTTCAGAGCATTGGATCTCAGAATCAGCATTGGTATTGATCGCGGAATTTCCAACCAAATAAGCCTTGAAAATAGCATCAGGAATGTTCACTGTACAGCCAAGACTGCCTGCACAATCATTACTGTAACTTGTCCAGCTATCAATACCCCACCAGTTGGCCAAAGAAAAATAAGAATCATCCACTTCAATACAAGTCAAACTTGGATTGCCGGTAGTATTAAAGCCATTTGGATTGACTTGCTCTTTATTCCCGTTAGCAACATTTAGTGAAGTGAGCAGATTATTGTTGCAAAACAAAACCGTCAGTATAGGATTGGCACTTAAATCAATTGAAGTGAGTTGATTATTTGTACATGCCAATTCTCTTACTACCGGAGAAACATTTAAGGACGTAAGTTGATTGTTCTGACAGTATAAATAGAGCAGTGAAGAACAAGCGCTAACATCAAGTGAAGTCAGCAGATTATCGTTGCAGTGCAAAGACGGCATTGATGTGAATGCTTCAATTCCTGTGAGGTCGGTAATGAGTAGTTCACTGCAATTCAATTGACCGTTGTACGCCGCAGCTTCACTTATCTGGATTTCTGTATCGGCATTCGTATTAATAAAAGTGTTTCCAACTAAAGAAGCCTTGAAATTGGCGTCAGGAATGTTAACGCTTTGGGCATTTGCAGTAAATACTGTTCCAAACAGCAAGGCACATAAAAGTAGTTTTGTTTTCATATTACTCAATTAAAATGAAGTTAGGTTATTGTTTTACAAATTTCAGATCAACGCCATTTCCGGTTCGGATGAAGTAAATTCCGGCAGTAAGATCACCGATGTTTAACGGATTAATTCCTTGTTGAACAGCATGTGCTTCAAGTACATTACCCAAAACGTTTACAAGTTGAACTTGTGCGGCTATTTTCGATTCAATGTTCAATAGATTATTTGCCGGATTAGGATACAGATTCAATACCGTTTGTGTTGTTGTTTCTATTCCCAAACCACAATCCTCACTGAAGCTCGCGACACCATTAATGTTTGTCCAGTTTGTTGTGCTATATGCGGCATCGTCTACTTCAATACAAGTAAGGGAAGGATTGTTTATTGCAGTAAAAACTTGATAATTGGTATTGTTACCATTCGCGGCGTTCAAAGTTGTCAGTTGGTTGTCCCGACAATACAATTCATATAAGTTCGGATTAGCACTTACATCTAATGCCGTTATTTGGTTGTAACTACAATTCACCGAGTATAAATCAGTGTTGTTACTCAGGTCCAGAGAAGTCAGTTGATTAGTACCGCAATCTAACCATCCTAAACCGGAATTCAGAGTTAAGGAAGTTAGTTGGTTAACATAGCAATGTAGCAAAAGTAAATTCGTGTTGGCACTAACATCTAAAGAAGTCAGTAAATTCCCCTGGCAGCGAAATGTCGTAAGCTGAGTATTAGCGCTTAGATCGATCTGTGTTAAATAGTTGTTTGGGACTTCAAGGCCTGTTAATTGGGTAAATGCTTCTATTCCAGTTAAATCGTTAATGTTTATGTAATCACAAATGATACTGCCAGTGAAGGAACTTGCCTCACTTACTTGGATTTCAGCATCAGAATTTGTATTAATTGCGGTGTTCGCAACCAGGTATGCTTTGAAATTAGCATCCGGAATTGTTACGTTTTGCGCAGTTGAATGAAATGCAGCTGCAAGAATTAGTGCAAGGGAAAGTATGTTTTTTTTCATGTTTTAAAAGTTAAAATTGAGGTAGTTTATTGTTTCACGAATTTCAGATCAGCACCTTTTCCAGTTTTGATGAAGTAAATTCCGGAATTAAGTGAACTCACATCTATTGGGTTTATTCCCAGCTGAATAGTTTGTGTATGAACGATCTCGCCAAGCACGTTTGCGATTTGAATAATTGTTGCAGATTTCGATTCTATATTCAAAACATCGTTTACCGGATTTGGATAGATGTTCACAAGAATTTGCCCTACTTCGCTAATTCCAAGTCCATCACAATCTACGCTGTAAACGGTACCGGGATCCTTATTTGACCATCCATTCCAGTTGGCATTCGACCAAACAGTATCATCTACTTCAATACAGGTGAGGTTTGGATTTTCGTAAGCGTACATTGCAGTGAACTCTGAATTGAGGCCGTTGGCTAAGTTCAAAGTTGAAATATTTGTTGTGGAACAAAAGAAGGTTCTGATGTTTGAATGACCACTGATGTCAACCGTTCCAGTTAATGGATTTGAAGAAATGTCTATAGTTTGGAGGTTTAAATTATTGGAGAAATTGAGTGTGGTGAACTCATTCGCAGCAGCGTACAAGATCTCCAGGTTTGTCAAATTGGAAATATCCAGAGTTGTCAAATCGTTTCCTTGGCAATTCAACCATGTTAGTGAATTATTATTCGAAACGTCCAGTGTGGTCAAACTATTTCCACCAATGCTGAAGATTTGCAGCGCTGTATTGTTCGACAAATCAATTGAACTTACCTGATTCAGGTTGTTTGAATTGTTGTTTGCCAATTCCACATGATTGAGTAAAGGATTGTTCGTCAAGTCCAAAGCTGTCAAACCACAATTTCCACAGGTCAACATACTCAATGAAGGAAGATTACTGATGTCAAGTGATCCGATCGGATTGTTCTCACATCTCAATTCAACCAGCGCCGTATTATTGCTAACATCCAGTGAGGTGAACGAATTGGAATAAATATCGAGCACAGTTAACGCCGTGTTTTGTGACAAATCAATGGTGGTAACCGGATTGTAAACAATGGTAAGACTTGTCAGATTGACAAATGCTTCAATTCCTGTAAAATCTGTTATTCCCAGAAAATTAATGTTCATTCCAGCCGAATAAGCAGTTGCTTCACTTACCTGAATTTCCGCATCAGAATTGGTGTTGATGTTCGGATCTGCAAGCAAATACGTTTTGAAATTAGCATCCGGAATATTTACGTTTTGAGCACTAACTGTTAGAGTAATCAAAACAACGAAAAGTGGTGTAAGTAATAATTTTTTCATACGTAAGTCCTTAGTTTTGAGTAAAAGTAGGACTGTCAGACGGTCTCAATTGTGATTTTCTAGAGAACGACACACTTGAGCTAGCGAACGTACTTAATTTGCTTTTTCTATTAATTCCAGAAAGGTTTGTCGGTGTGTTCTTGAAAGACTGATCTGTTTTCCGCTATTCATTACGATTATGCCGCGATCTTCTTTTCGAAAGGCTTTCATCTCATTTCTGTTGATAATGAAGGATCGGTGCACTTTGGTAAAAAGCTCAAAATCGCAGAGTAAAAGCTCAAAGTATTTCAAGTGCTTGGAAACGAGTTTTCGCTCACCATTAACGAAGTAAAGATAAACGTAGGTGTTATCGGCTTCAATGTATTCAATATCGGTTACGGTGATATATTCCGATCCATAATTCAACGGAATGCAGATCGTATGGTGTGTTTCCAGTTTCAAATTTTCACTCAGCGTTCTCAGTTGTTCCGAAGAGCGTTTTAATTCGCTTTGAGTTCTTACTTTTTCCAATGCTTCCAACAACTCTTTCTCTTTGACTGGCTTGATGAGGTAATCAACCGCTGAAAGACGAAAAGCCTGAATGGCATACTGACTATAAGCCGTAATGAAGATGGTTTGAAATTGTAATTCCTCCGGAGTTAGCTCGTCGACTAACTGTAATCCGCTTTTACCCGGCATTTCAATATCCAGGAAAACAAGTTGCGGTTTTTCAGAACGAATCAGCGTAACAGCTTGTTCCACATTTTCGGCTTCGCCAACCAGTTGGATGTCCTGAGCCAATTCCGCAAGCATCAATCGAAGCAGTTTACGTACTTGCGGCGCGTCGTCTACAATTAATGCTTTGATCATTTCGTATGGTGATGTAGAGTTAGTAAAATACTTGTTCCGGTACTATTTCCAAAACCGTCAAACAAATCGATAATTTCTAATTGAATGTGCTGTTGATTTTGTTTATTAATCAATGCCATTCGTTTTTCGAGAGCCTGGGTTGCGAAGGATTGTCGTTTAAGCGAATTGCCAAGATTGAGTTCTAAGGCCACATTTCTTCCAATTCCATTGTCGCTTAATTCAATAGTTATGCGCTCGGAATCCTGCCGGGAAACAAGAATCTTTAATTTCTTTTCGCCTTGTTTGTGTCGCAGGCCATGTTTAAATGCGTTTTCAATGTAGGGCTGAAGAACCAGCGAAGGAAGGTAAATTGCACCTGTATCTACGTTTTCGTTAATTTGAATTTCACAACTGAATTCCTCCAGCATCATTCCTTCCAGGTCAATGTACAATTTGAGCAATTTCAGTTCATCTGCAATGGTTACGTAATGCACTTCGCTCATTTCAAGAACAGAACGCATCAGATCGGAAAAATCATCTAAATACGCCGTTGCGCGTTGTCGGTCGTTTTCGTAAATGTACCCTTTGATAGAACTCAACACATTGAAAATGAAATGTGGGTTCATTTGCGATTTGATCGCTGTAAGTTTCAATGAGTTCAATTCTTGCTGGTATTGAAATTCTTTCTGGCGCTTAGACAATTGTCGTTTGAAAAAGAAAACCACCAAAGCGAGGAACAATAAAATTTCCAGTAGAATGAACCACCAGGTAAACCAAAAAGGCGGCGAGGAATAACCTTTGATCAAAATAGTATTTGCGGAATCCTGGCCGAGATGATCAATGACTTTCAGTTCAATTTTAAAGTTTCCTGAGGGAATATTCTGTAGTTCGATCTGATTTATTGATCCCGGAAGTTTTGTCCATGTGTCTTTACCGTTTATACTGTAAGCATATTGAAAATTACCATTACTCGAATATGCGTTCGTTTCGGGAAAGAGAATAAGTGTTTTACCAAAGCCTAACCGGACATTTTGCCGATTGAAGTATTCGTTTTTCAGATAGATCTCAGGCCGGGTTTGTTCCTGAAAAGCATTCAGCGGAATTTTTTGAAGTCCTTTTCCGGTTGCGAGCCACATTGTTTCATTAGCAATAACGAGATCCTGAACATTGTTGGAAGCCAGACCTGAAAAAACGTTCGGTTCTTTAAATTTTCCGTTTTTCAGATCAACGATCCAAACCCCTTGATTTGTGGCTACATAAACTTTGTTTTTGTAGTACTGAACGCGGTAAGATTGTACGTCATTTTTACTGGTGTGAAGTTGTTTTAGCTCCAGGTTTTTAGTAATAGAGTATAGTTTACCTTCAAAAGTAATAACAAACAATTGACCAGTGGACTTGTCAAGATCAACGGAGAGAATTTGTTTATCGCAGAAAAAAGTTCTTTGCTGTTTCCATTTCCCTTTGATGAATTTGAACCTTAGCAAGCCGTTATTGGTAGCAACCCACAGGCAATTGTTACGCTCATCGTATTTTGCTTCACGCGACCAAAATTCTGTTAATCGTTCCGAAGGAAAATTGCCATTAAGCTTACAAACATCTGCCCCAAATGAAGAACATAGTAAATAACGGTCCCTGAGCTTTATAAAATGCTTGGTTGGCAAGGCTTCCTGGATGTTTAACCGAATAGATCCACCATGAAGTGAATACAGGTTTCTGTCTGTGTAGAAATAGGCGCATTTGTCTTCCGTAGAATAGGCCAGGGTTTGAACATTCGAATTGGTGCCCTGCTGTAAAAACCGAATTACTTTGGAAGTGAGATCCAGCGCACCAATATCACCATTGGCGGTTGCAAAGTAAATCTGTTTCCCGTTTGTAGTAAGTTTGATCAATTTATTATTCTGAAAGTTGTTCCAAACGCTATATTCCAGGTTAGGAACACGGATCAGACCAGACTGCAAGGTAGAAAACCAATAATTTCCTTCTCTATCAATCAAACAATCGGAGAGCACCAGATTCGGG
>CAMLIF010000026.1 GCA_946479985.1 uncultured Flavobacteriales bacterium | reverse complement strand
TCGATGAGTTTGAACAAATGAGTTGCTACTCCTTTTCCTTTCACAGCATTTGATGTTGCCACGCGTTGAATAACTACATAATCGTCATTCGTCAGCCATTTGCCCTGGATATCTGTGTAAGCGGGTTCAACTTCGAAAATAACAGCAGCGTAAGCAATGATTTCTCCATTGTCGACAAGCACATAACCGTTTCCGTTGTTTATGTCGTTCTGAATAGTGTCCGGATTGGGATAACCATCCTGCCACTGCTGACTTCCATCTTGTCGGCGTTGTTCAATTGCTTGTTCCAGGATTTTCCAGATGATTGGGATTTGGTCTGGGGTAGCTTTTTTGAGAGTCATAGTTAAAAATAACACTAAGAATTTGGCGATAGAAATGATTTACATCTAATTTTTAACAATTCTTTTCGCAATGAACGAATGATCTGTTTTTACGCGAACCAAATATATTCCATTTACATAATCTGTCAGATTCATTTCGATTTCCGGCTCAGAGCTTTCTGTTGTAAAGAGTAATTGACCGAATGTGTTTAGAATGGTGATTTCCTTTTTACCGGATTCTTTAAAACTTAGCTTTAGTAAGTTGTTTGTTGGATTGGGAAACAGTTCGAAAGATTCATCGAACTCATCTACTGAATTGGTGTGAGGATAACAGTTCTCACAAAAATATCCGTTTGGATTAGTGTAGAGCGGATCACTTGTGCAATATTCCGGAAAAGCATATGGTGCCGATATGATGTAATAGGTAGAAGGAATATTGTATCGAACACCTCCATATTCTCCGCACAAGGAACGTTCATTCCAGGTTATTTCAAATGCATCCTCAGTCCAGGAGCCGAAGTAATACACACTAATTCCTACAAGATTCATATAGTGATGGTAGTTTCCATTATTCACTTCAATCGAATCTTTTTCGATTACCCTGGCATGATAATAAAATCCTTCCGAAAATAAATTAAAAATCGTGTCTCCAACGGATGCGCCAAAATCCATGATTAAGTATTCATTCAGCGAATCTTCAACTACACCCATTAACTGATTTCCAACTTGACGAATCGCAAAGGGTTGTCCGGGAAAGGACGGAGCTGTCATTTTTTTGTATTGATTCCCTAAAACCAAAGTATCCTGATCTGGTAAAACACCATAAATACCTTGTTCCCAAGTGTTCCATCCGGGTGAATATTTATAAAAACAGAAGGTACATGAATCAGGAACCAGCTGATAGGTTTGGCTGAAAGTTATTGTTGAATAAACAAGAGAAATGAAGAGTAGAGCTTTTTTCATAGGTGAGTTATATCATGTTCATGATTAATGTCAAATTAAAAGCCACTCAGGCAATATTTACTTAACCGATTTAATTGCCGTTTCGAAATGAACTTCTCCCGATCCGTCGTGATTTGTATAGGAATAAATTCTTATTTTCTTTTGAGCCGGAACTATTTTAGAAAACGAAGCGTTCATCATTGTACACGCCGCCTTTTTAAAGAATTTTTCATTCGAAGGAAGAAAAACATCTATACAAACTTCTGTCTTTGTTAGTTTACTCAGAAAGATTTCAAATTCTACCGTGTCTGAAATATTGTTGCGAATACTATCATTTATCTCAGAATAAATCTCGCTGCCATTTTTCACATCATACACGTTTGGATTGTTCTCTGACCAATTAGTGATTGCATTTATTTCATTGATTGTCATTTCATACCCGCAGAATTTCTCAACCGGTTGACTTTTACTGATAGTAAATGATAAGAAAAAAAGTCCGATTAAACTTGATAATGCCGCTGGGTGTGTTTTCATAATATATTAATTCCTGATTGGTATTTTGAACTGGTAAAATTGATTCAAAGTTTCGGTCAAAAATAAAAAAATCCCGACTCTCTAAAGAATCGGGACTTCATATCTTTTAAGAAAGGGAATTACGCAGCTTTCTTAGAGCAGCAAGATCCTGTTCCAGCGCAGCTTTTCTTAGATTTCTTAGATTTTTTCTTTTTGTCATCATCTTTTTTCACTACTGAAGAGTGGTTTCCAGATGTAGCAGCGTAAACGTTTCCGGAAATAGATCCAACGAAAAGTGCTAAAGTTGCAGCAAAAAATACTTTTTTCATGATAAGTTCAATTAATGTGTAATTACAGGTACTAATATAATATGTTTATTGCAGTACACCAAGCTTCGTTAACTTAGCTTTAACATCTTGATCTATTTTAACATTTACCTGAGTGCCAAGAGGAAGGAAAATATCAACCCGCGATCCGAACTTGATAAAGCCAAATTCGCCGCCAGTAGTGGCTTTATCGCCTTCTTTTGCGTAATAACAAATTCTGCGGGCAACTGCTCCGGCAATCTGACGGAAAAGTACTTCCTGTCCGTTTTCATGCTGAACAACTACAGTGCTTCTTTCATTATCTGTAGAGCTTTTCGGGTGCCATGCCACTAAAAATAATCCTTTGTGGTATTTCACGTATTTCACAATTCCGCTTAAGGGATAGTAGTTTGCGTGAACGTTCAATGGCGACATAAAAATGGAAACCTGGATTCTTCGGTCTTTGAAATATTCTGTTTCTTCTACTTCTTCAATAACAACTACTTTTCCATCGGCCGGACAAAGTAAGTCGTTTGGTTCAAAAGTGAATGTTCTGGAAGGGATACGGAAAAACTGTACAACCAGGTAAAGCATGACCAAACAACCTAAGCTCAGAAGCCAGAAAAGCCAATCCCAGCCGGTTGCTTGTAATAAAAACCAGTTTCCAGCTTCAATTGCTCCTAAAACCAATAATGCAATAATTATGGTTGCCGTTCCTTCTCTGTGTAATGTCATCTTGTTTTTTAAGTGGCACAAAAATACATAAATTCAGAAAGCGATTTGTGAGATGCCCTTAATTCGTGAAGGTATGCCTCGACCCGTCGATAGCATTTTGGGTAAGAATAAGCTCGTGGTCAGGTTTAAAAAAACGCCAGAACCACAAACATGATTGGTGCTGCAAAAAGCATGGCATCTATTCTGTCAAGAATTCCTCCGTGCCCGGGTAATATAGAACCTGAATCTTTGGTTTTTGCCGCACGCTTTAAACGGCTTTCGAAGAAATCACCCAGTGTCGCTAACACAGATACGCTTAAACTCACCGCAGCCAGGGCTATGAACTCCATGAACGTCGTGTTTTGAGTTTGTGTGAAATACAGGATCGTTACCATTGTAAGAGCTGCTATGATTGCCCCGCCAATAAAACCTTCCCACGTTTTTTTCGGGGAGACAGTTGGAAACATTAGATGTTTGCCGAATAATCTTCCAGAAATATAAGCGAAAGTATCGTTCAGGTAAATCGGGACTAAAACAAGCAGCAGCAAAGGCTTGGTTGCCATCGGGCCAATTCCCGGACTCATAGTGTATGCGAAGGAAAGCAATGCAAGCGGTATTGAAATGTAGAGTGCATTCAATCCGAAATTCAGTTTGAAAATAGCTTCTATAGATCCTTTGATGAAGATAAGCGTGCTGAAAATAATGATCGACAATGCGCAGATCACCACCACTGTAATCAACAGTTTGTTAGAACTCAGGGTTGTCCAAATAGGATTGAACGGCATCTCAGGAAATAATCCGCGCAAGGTTTCAAGCAGCATGGGTAAAAACAATGCTGTATTGAACAACAAGGCCGGAAACATTAAATTCGACGAGAATTCGGTATTCTTAGCCATTTTAAACAACTCGTACGTACTTAGCATTGCGAATGCGTACAGCGTAAAATTGAAAATGTTGGTGTTGTTCTTTAGATCAACAATAAAAGGGGCAAATACGAACAGTAAAAATACCAATCCGAATATGCCCCTTTGTATTAGTTCTTTCATAGGATAAACTAGAACTTCTTTATATTATGCCTCTTCTGAAGGCGCGTTTTCGGTTCCGTCGATATCTCCCAAAGAATCATCTTCCGGATTCAAAGGCTCAATGATCGGCTCTGATGAAGTTGGTGTTTTTACTTCCACTTTCTTTGGTTCTTCCCAAATGGTTTCCCAGGCACGTTTCCCGAAAATTGCTTCCAGGTCTTCTTTGAAAATCACTTCGCGCTGAAGAAGAATCTCTGCCAATTCTGTCAGTTTATCTTTGTTGTCGGATAAAATCTGGATAGCTCGCTGGTATTGAGATTCGATCAGTTTACTTACTTCTTCGTCAATAACACGAGCGGTTACGTCTGAATAAGGTTTTGTAAACGAATCTCTGCCTTGTGAATCGTAGAATGAAATATTTCCAACTCGCTCATTCAATCCGTAAATTGAAACCATGGCATAAGCTTGCTTGGTTACTTTTTCCAAATCGCTCAAAGCACCGGTCGAAATTTTCCCGAAGATCAAAAATTCTGCAGCTCTACCACCAAGGGCAGAACACATATCGTCTAAGATTTGTTCAGTAGTTGTAATACTTCTTTCTTCAGGAAGGTACCATGCTGCTCCAAGTGAACGGCCGCGCGGAACGATAGTCACTTTTACCAACGGATGCGCATGTTCCAACAACCATGAAGTAGTTGCATGACCGGCTTCGTGGAATGCAATAGCACGTTTTTCCTGAACGGTGATGATCTTATTTTTCTTCTCCAAACCACCTACAATTCTGTCTACGGCATCAAGGAAATCTTGTTTTTCAACTTGTTTTTTCTCTTTACGGGCTGCAATTAATGCGGCTTCGTTACACAAGTTAGCAATATCTGCCCCGGAGAAACCAGGTGTTTGTTTACTTAAGAATTCGATCTCAACGTCTTTGGATAATTTCAACGGACGTAAGTGAACTTCAAAAATCTCTTTACGCTCATTCAAATCCGGCATGTCAACATAAATCTGACGATCGAAACGACCGGCACGCATCAACGCTGAATCTAAGACATCTGCACGGTTTGTTGCCGCTAAAATGATTACTCCGGAGTTTGTTCCGAAACCATCCATTTCAGTCAATAGCTGGTTCAATGTGTTCTCGCGTTCATCGTTAGAATTGAAACCTGCGTTCTTACCACGCGCTCTACCAATAGCATCAATCTCATCAATGAAAATGATAGCCGGAGCTTTTTCTTTCGCCTGGCGGAATAAATCACGAACACGTGATGCTCCAACTCCAACAAACATCTCTACGAAATCAGATCCTGAAAGCGAGAAGAAAGGAACTTTCGCTTCACCGGCAACTGCTTTCGCCAATAATGTTTTACCTGTTCCCGGAGGACCTACCAATAAAGCGCCTTTCGGGATTTTTGCTCCCAGTTCAGTATAGCGTTTCGGGTTTTTAAGGAATTCAACGATTTCCTGGATCTCTACTTTCGCTCCTTCCAAACCTGCAACATCTTTAAACGTTGTGTTGGTAGTTTTTCCTTTCTCATAAACCTGGGCGCGTGATTTCCCGATGTTGAAAATCTGTCCGCCTGCACCGCCACCTGCACCGCCCGACATTCTGCGCATCACAAACATAAAGATTGCGATTAGAATGATGATCGGCAGGAAATAAGCAAGGATACTTCCGAAGTAATCTTTTTCTTCTTCGGGTGGTGCCGAAATAATCGGTTTTTTCTGTTTTGCCAGGGTATCATTAATGGCATCGAGTTTTTGTTCAAAGTTACCAGCATCAACAATCGGAATGTTGAATTCGGGACTTAGCCGCTGACTCTTTTTAGCTTTTCTTTCCTTGATTACCCGGGCGATTTTTTTCATTTCCTCTCCTTTGAAATTTTCATTTTCAATGAAGTGTTTTTCGCCCCGTTCATTCAGGTAAAAATCTACGCGTGAACGATTCACCACTTTTACATCCTTCACATAACTAGAGTCGGCTAACGAGTAAAAAGTATTGATGTCTTGCAGTTCGTTTGTAGTGTTTGATGTGAAAAGCGTTGCACCTACAAAGGCCAAAGCTATTACACCGTAAATCCAATAGATTGCATTTGGATTTCTACGCGGTTTATTAGTGTTATTTTCTGACATACTGATTAATTCAAATTAGGCACATCGGTGCGTTTAGCGTCTGACCAAAGGTCTTCCAAATCATAAAAAGTGCGGGCATCTTTATGGAAAATATGTGCAACAACAGAAACATAGTCCAAAAGAACCCATTCTGCTGTAATTTTTCCTTCCTGGTGCCATGGCTTTTCAGACAATTCTTTCCGTGTGTGTCGTGTAACAGTAGAGCTGATACCTTCAACCTGCACGTTAGATTCGCCTGAACAAATTACAAAGAAATCTGTAACTGCACTTGGAATATGACGTAAATCAAGGATTACTATATCCTTTGCTTTGTTTTCTTGCATTCCTTCCACAATTGCGTTGCAAAGAATGGAGGAATCCGTATCTGATTTTATTTTATACATTCGTTCTTTAATGTGCGCAAATCTACATATTTCTGCGGGAGAATTCTGCTGATTTCGCTACTAATACTTGTTAAACATTCATGATAGGCTCTAATATTCAATTCCTACCTGAGGTTGATTCAACGAACAATTATATTGCCAAGTTGATTTCTGAAGGAAAAGCACCACATGGGACTGTAATTTTGGCAGAGAAACAAACCGCAGGAAGGGGACAAAGAGGAAATGTTTGGCAAACTTCCGCTAAAAACCAGTTCACAGGCAGTTTTTACCTGGTAACTGCTTTTTTGTCAGTCCGTCATGCTTCTTATCTGAATAAAGCCTTAACATTAGCCGTTGCAAAGTCAATTTCGGCAGTTTCCGGCGAAAATGTAAAAATCAAATGGCCGAATGATATTTTGGTGAACGATTTGAAATTGGGCGGCATTCTCATTGAAGGGAATATTAAAAACCAGGTATTGGAACATGTTATTTTCGGCCTGGGATTAAATCTGGAACAGGAAGCTGATCTGCCTTCAAGTACAAGTCTCGAAAAACTGGGGATTTCAATGAAACCTTTTGAACTGCTTACTTTCCTTTTACCACGGCTTCAGGAAGAATTTGAACGCTGCAGAAACGGGTGGTTCAATGAAATTCAGAGAGAATACCTTGAATACTTATGGAGACTAAATGAAGTTCAATTAATTCAGCACACTGACGGGAGTTCCTTTCCTGGAAAGATCATTGACGTAAATGAAGAAGGATCTGTTGTGATAGATACGGAATCAGGGATACTTGAATTCGGATTGCAGGAAGTGAAATTCAGCTATTGAATGAAATCAGTTCGCCAGAAATCGTTCATGTATTTTTTGGGTCATTCCTTCGAAAAGAGCTGTAAGTGGTTTTTCTACCATCATTTTCATGAAGAAATTGACATCTCCTGTAAATTCGAGAAACCCGCTGCACATTTGTGGGCTTTCTTCCTGGATATGGATAGTTAGTTCATAAGGAAAAGGACCTTTTTCGCCATCATTCATATAGATAGTTGTAGGTTCTTCAGTTTTTTCAATGATCAGCGGGATCAGGATTCCGCCCTGTACTTTAAAACTGCAACCTTCAGCATTAGCCGTGAAGTCAGAAATTTTATCCTTAGGAAGCAATTCTTCAATATTCGCCGGCTGAGTCAGAAACTCAAAAACAGCTTGTGCCGAAGCATGAATAGACGTTTTGGTACCTTTAATTCTCATCCTTTTATTTTCTCCAGGTGTCCGGTGATTTCTTCCATTCTTTCAAAGATTGGATATCTGACTCACCGATATAATCTAATTTTAAAGCTTGTTCCAGTAAATGCTCATAATCGGTCAGGGTAATGAATGCACAATCAGCTTCATCGAAATTGCGTAAAGCAATATCAAATTCGTAAGTAAAGATTGCAACCAGGCCACGGACATCGCACCCGGCATCACGTAAAGCTTTCACAGCAACCAAACTGCTTCCGCCTGTTGAAATAAGGTCTTCTAAAACCACGATTTTTTGTCCCGGTTCGAAATGACCTTCAATTTGATTTCCCATTCCGTGTCCTTTTGCAGAACTGCGAACGTATATAAAAGGAATTCCTAATTCCTGAGCAACCAATGCTCCTTGCGCAATTCCGCCGGTAGCAACACCAGCAATTGCATCGGGTTTACCGAAATGATCTAAGATTGCAGCGGCGTAGGCCTGACGAATGTGCGTGCGTATTGCAGGGAATGAAAGTGTTTTTCTGTTGTCGCAGTAAATAGGCGATAACCATCCGGACGCCCATGTAAAAGGATCGTTCGGTTGAAGCTTCACTGCTTTAATTTGTAAAAGAAATTCTGCTATTTTTAACGCTTGGTCTTTGTTTGAAATCATAGCGCAAATGTACAAAGTTTTTATTGATAATAGGGAAGTACGATTCGTTGATCTAACGGTTAAAAAAAGCAAAAAGCGTTTCGAAAAGGTGCTTTTCAGTGAGGTAAACACCTACAAACAGCTTGCTTCGAAGTTGAATGAACTTGCTGATAAACAGATTCTTTTGGTTGCTTGTATGGATGTTGACAAGGCTTTTGATCAAATTTTCAGGACGCATCAAAAAATTACAACAGCGGGTGGAATCGTTCAGCGAAAATCACGCATTTTGGCCATTTACCGACTGGGGAAATGGGATTTTCCGAAAGGTAAACTGGAGGCAGGTGAGATTCCGGAAATAGCAGCTTACAGAGAAATTGAAGAAGAATGTGGTATTCATGGTCACGTTTTATTGAATAAAATTTGTGAAACCTATCACACATATGAGGAAAAAGGCAAAAAAATACTGAAAAGAAATCATTGGTTCCAGTTCGTGTATTCTGGACCAAAGAAACTGGTGCCTCAGACCGAAGAAGATATCAGTGAGGCACGCTGGTTGAAAAAGAGTAAATTGAAACAATTCGAAGCCAATACGTATGCTTCCATCTTAAGTGTATTGAAAGACTGGGAAAAAAAGTTTGGCTAATTTTTTGTTAATGGCACAACGAATATGAAAAAGCTTCGTATTCTTGTAAAGTAAAAACGTAAAAACTATGAAAGCAATATTTGTATTAGCATGTTCATTTTTAGCTTTGGGTTCATTTGCTCAAACTGAAACAAAAACAAAAGAGCCTAAGTCAACAGAATCAAAAGAAGTTAAGGCCGAGAAACCGGTAGTTGTTTTTAAAACATTGGTTATCGAACGAATGGAGATTCCTTACGATTCTCAGGAGACTTTTGATTTTGAATTCAAAAACAACGGTAAAGAACCATTAATGATCACTGACGTTCGCGCATCTTGTGGTTGTACAACTCCTCAAAAACCAACTGAAGCAATTCAAAAAGGAAAATCAGATAAAATTGTTGTAAAGTATGACACAAAACGTGTTGGTGAGTTTACAAAAACAATCACAGTTACAACAAACGTATCAACAGAGCCAATTATCTTAACGATCAAAGGAAAAGTATTGCCTCAAACAACTCAGGAAACACCTGCTGAAGAGCACGTTCACTAAGAGTTTATAAAATATTGAAATGAAAGGTTTCTGCTTTGTGCAGAGGCCTTTTTTTTGTTGATGCATGTCAACTCTAAAAGTGTTGGATTATGAAAATGAATATAAAAGTACTTGTCGTAGTAGCGCTTGTGGTGGTGGCCATCTTTCTTTTGTATGCCGGGACGAAATCGACATTTTATATTTCGGATATATCTGTTGGGGGAAAGGAAAGGTAACACGATTGTGTTGCATACGGCTGATTAACAGTTAAATAAATGGTATGATCATTTTAAGTCGTGCCTTGATTTTTTTTGTTGCTACAAGTTTCTGAAATTCAATTAATTGTGAATTAAGATGAGCGATTTTGCCGATTGTTGGAAATGTTAAATTTTTAGTTAGTCGTAATTCGTTGTTAAAAGACGTTAACTTTATCCCACTGTAAGTTTAGTTTGACGCCACTAATGAAACACCAGCTAAATACCACTTTACAATTCACCGTCCTTTTTAAGAGAATTTTCTTGATCAGTTTTGTATGTAGTGTTTCTTCCTTTTCATACGCTCAGCAGCAATTTATTCGGTTTGGAACAACAGTAGTATCTACAGGGATTTCCGGTGGCATACAGCCAAACTACAGGCTAGGAGCAGGCAGTAACTTTTTGTTTGGGTCTCTGGATCAGCAGATTACAGTTAAAGGACTTCCGTTTCAGTTTACCGGGCGCTTGTCGAACGAACCTTATTTGTCGGGAAGAGCAAGTTATTTCAGATTGTCGTACCAGGGCAGAAGTTACCAGCGAACAAACCTGGATTCTCTTCAGGCAAAAATTGGCAGGCTTGAGGTAGAGAAACTCAAAAAACTCGAAGGGATTTATGCTTTGGAAGGAAAATTGAGTTACCTGAAATACCTCGACACAGAATATCCTAAATCAGATTCGTTGCCACTTCCGCAATTACCGGGATTGGATTCTTTGCTTCCCGGATTTTCTTTCCCGGGCACAGATGTGAATTTAGAACAGCCGGAAATATCTCAACCCACCATTCCTTCGGCACCATCTTTCCCAATGCCATCTTTGCCGGATACAGCAAACCTTTCAGAACTTGACAGACTTCTGGCACTGGCCGATTTTGCATTAAAAGTTAAGAATCTGGAAGTACAGTCTTTAGACCAGTCGATCCAATTATTGAAGAAATCGTATGCTGATCTTTCGCTGCAGAAATACACCAGTTTACTCAATGGAATTACAAAATTCGATGTTGGGTTGTGTGGTTTATCGGGCTCACACTTATCTTCGAATGCCCTTCCTATCCAGGGAATCAGAATTCGTGGAAAATATGGTAAATGGACTTACGGATTAGCTGCCGGATTAACCATTCCGAATAAAGTTTACTCTAATCTGGCGCTTGATCAGGTGTTGAATAACACGGCAAATGTTTTCAATTACTCGAACTTTTACCAGGTAAACACCGTTCGTCTAGCAAGTGCTGTTTCAGCAGAATATGGTGATGCGGGCCGGAACTCAGTATTTATAGAAGATTTTTACACTGGGGCATCCTATGAGAAATTCAAACGTGTTTCTTCATCCGGAATTTCAAATGCTACCAATATTGGCGCTTATATAACTCCGAAATTTGCTAAGAACTTGACGCTTTCAGGAACGTTAGGGTTTTCTATCAATAAAGAAGACACAACTGATTATCCGGTTTCAGACCAGTTGGCAACATCCGGACAGCTGCAATACCGATTTGTGCGTGCTCGGGGTGAATTCAATACCAAATTCAAAAATATTGGTGCCGGGTACAACGGATTTGCTCAGGGAATTTACCTAAGTGGTGTCCGTCATATTGAAAGCTCTTACCAGCAGTCGCTCTTGAACCGCTTGGTTGTAAAAGTGACCGGTTCCCGCGACGATTTTTCGAACCAGGACAGCGTAGTCAGAACCTCATTTATAAACCAGGGGACTTTAGATCTGACGTGTAAAGTTGGAAAACGATCGGTGGTTTACAGTTCGGGAACACTGCTTCAAACGGATGTCACAGTATCCGGTCAGTACAGTTACCAGCTGCGTTTCGGGTTCCATTTGGAAAAGCAATTCAAAGAAGTTAGCTGGAGCAATGCATTGGAAAGTTCTTACACGCGTATCCTGGGAGTAGATTCCAACCAGGTTTTATCTCAGATCAGTTTCAAATCAGGAATTCAGATGGAACACTGGGGGTATTCCTTGAAAGGAACGCTCCAGGAATTTAGCGGATTGAATCGTATTTACGGACGAAACATCATCATTCAACCGGAAATTGGGTACAACTACGCGATGTCTGTCTTTAGCATTTCCGGACAGTATTTGATCAGCGAACAATTCGGCGAGGACTTTGGATTTGGTCTGAACTGGTCATTCAAACCAAGTGAATTCTTCCAATGGAAAGTTTCAGCCCAGCGCTGGTTAGCATCAGAAACAACCTTCTTTCTGACCGACCCCGATTTTTCCTATTCGCCCTATTACGGCACTATACAAATGATCTTAACATTAAAACATAAATAAGCATGAGAAAATTAATCCTAATCAGTCTGGTTTTTCTGACACACTTTGCGTTCGGGCAGTATTCGGGAACACCGCTGATGCTTTCCTTACCAATGGACCAGGACACGATTGAGGAAGACGAGCCTGTTTTTGTCTGGCAGACCACGCTGAGCAATGTGCAGAACGATCCGCGTTTAAACGTGCAGCTTGCAGTAGTCAAAATGGAAGAAGACCAAACCCAGACCGAAGCGATGGTTGAAAACACCCCGGTATTCATTCGCCAGAATCTGCTTTCCACTTCATTAAATTATTCAAGCATAGACCATGAACTGGAAGAAGGAGTTTGGTATGCGTGGCAGGTAGTTTTATTCTACAATGGAGTTCAGGTACAGCAAAGTGAGGTTTGGAAGTTTATTAAGACGCCGGATATTGAGCCGGTTCATTCTTATTACACGCTAAAAACAAAAGCCGATAACAGTATTATTGAATTCTCATCCGATGAACTTTTTTATACAACTAATGAGTATGGCGATTTTAAGCTTGCAGCTGTAATTAGCGGAAAAGGAATTGAAGACCAGACAATCTATTTTGAGGAGTTAGAGCTTTCATCCGAGAATACGTCGGGTAAGAGCTTTCAGGGACGGGAAGCCCGCTTTTTCCGATGTGATTTGTCGGAGTTGGATTTAAAGAAAGGAACATATCGCATTGACTGGGCGGCTAATAATCAACGACGCTTTATCTCTTTAGTTAAGAAAATATGAAGTATTCGTTGATTTTTGTTTTGGCATTGTGTTCCTGTTCCAGATTGAGCCTGGAAGATTACAGTGCTTATCGTTCTGCGAATGATCAGAAGTACCAGGCAGCTATTACTCAGGATAAAACTGAATACAAGGTGAGTTATGTTCCTATTGAAGAGCTGGTTGTCCTGAACAGTACTGATTTTCCGAAAAAAGAACTTAAAAAGGAATACAAAGAAATGAAAGCTGTTGAGGCCAGCAGTTTTAAATTACGGATTGCACGCGATAATCAGACAGCAGCCAATAGACAATTGCAAAAAGAATTAATGGAATACCTGGCTGTTGATTTTAAGAAAGATGTTGTTGCCATAACTAATTCAGGAGATACACTTCATTGCAGTCATTACTTATTCATTGCGAATGGAGGAATGGGCACTGCCGAATTATTTGAAATCGATTTCCCGCGCAAAGTCAATGGAATACAAGAAATAATAATCAATTCGAAATTTTACAGCGATTCAATCATACGGATCAAACTAACTGATTTCAAGAAAGAATACCCGACACTTAAATTTTAAAATACCGAATAACGTGAAAGATCAAATCAAAACAAATAGAGGAATACAGGATCTGGCCTGGATACTTCTGATCATTTTTTGTCATGGATTGTTTCGTCCGGCATTTGCACTGGCAGAAATATTACCTGTTCGACCGGGAGTTGCGAATTACGTGCCGATCAGCGTTCCTGAAATGGAAACTGTGGATACTGGAGACGGTTACACCGCGGTTCAGTTAACACCAAAGGGAACAGGCGGACCAACACAACCGGAAGTTCAGAGTTTTACACCTATCGGGGTGTCCGACCTGGTAGACCCGTTTACCGGAGATTTCTCCTATAACATTCCTTTAATGGATGTGGAAGGCTATCCTGTAAATATTGCTTACAATTCAGGTGTAACCATGGACCAGGAAGCTTCATGGGTTGGCTTGGGCTGGAACCTGAACATGGGAGCTGTTGTACGCAGTATGCGCGGTTTGCCCGACGATTTCAACGGAGATTTGATTACTAAAACGGAAACGCAAAAGAAACGGGTAGAATTTGGCGTGAATGGAGCTGCTAATATTGAGCTTTTCGGGAAGAACCTGAAAGGAACCGATGGAGTAGCTGGAACCGAAGTTCAGGGAGCTGATACTGTTTCTAAGCCTACACTTTCATTAGGTGCTGGGTTTACGCATAGTAACTATACGGGCTTTGGTGCTACATTGGATTTTGGCCCGTCCTTTAGTTTGGGTAAAATAAACGAAACAGGAATCAGTGCCAATTTCGGACTTTCAGGAAGCAGTGAGAACGGGGCCGGCTTTACAGGAGGAGTGAGTTTGTCTAGAAAAGTGAAGTTAGATGATATGACCAATGCAACAATGACCAACTCCTTTAGCGGTGGTATGAATTCCAGAGCCGGACTAACCCAGTTGGCCTACGGAATGACGATAAAAGGGAAAGTAGAAATGTTCGATAAACAGAAGAATGCTCTTATGTCACCTTTAAGTTCATCTTATCAGCACGGTTTGCAGCATTATTCTCCCTATTCATCACCGAGCTTTCTCTCACAAAGTTTAACAGGCCGTTTTTCCTGGACAACCACTTTGTGGGGTGTTGATGTTCAATGGAATGCCGGTTTTTATATTAATACTCAGGAAATTTCCAATAAGGTGCGAACAAATCAGGCCTTCGGATATTTTAATTTGGACAACGGGCAAACGAATGACGAAGCACTTCTTGATTTTAATCGTGATAATCAGGGGACATTTACGAAGTATACACCGAACTTACCATCTACTTTTTTAACCAATGACATTTTTAGTGTTCAGGCGCAGGGAATAGCCGGAAGTTATCGTGGTTACAGGACAGAATTAGGATATGTATTCGATCCGCGTACTGAATCACACAGTGGTGGTGGTACTGCAGGCTTTGAATTTGGCGGCGGACAAGCCGGAGATTTGGGTATAGACATATCACTGAATTCTGTAAACGGACATTCCGGGGCGTGGAGAAACGGAACTAATGAAGTAACAGGTTTGGTGCGTTATTTTCCACAAAAAGGAATGAACGAATCAAATGCTTTTCAGGAAGCAAATGAACGTGCAGTTGATAATGATCCGTTATTCTCTTCGGCAATTTTGGGCACAACTGCACAGCAATTCCATTTGGAGGGTGCGGATATTCGTCCGAAGCTGACCTTGGATGCCGGAAACGGAACTATTTCATCCAGCGGTCGGTCCGAACGTTTGAAACGCAACCAGTTACTATATTATCTGAGTATTTCAGAAGTAAAGAATGACATGGGATTGTTCCATTATCGGTCGGATATGTATCCGGATGCGGAAGATCATCATATCGGTGAAATAACACAACTGGGAACTGATGGCAGAAGATATGTATTCGGAATTCCTGCTTATAACCACAAACAGGAAGACGCTACATTTTCAATCGGTCAGAACCTAAGTGGGGAGGGAACCGCTTATGAGCCGAACGATTATTCAGGTATTGTGACTCTTAACGATTTTGCAGATGTTGCTTCCACTTCAAATACTAAGGGAATTGACGAGTCGTACTCTTCACAGGAAACACCGGCTTATGCACATTCCTTTATGCTTAGCGCGGTATTAAGCGATGATTATGTAGACTCGGATCCGGTAAAAGGACCAAGTGAAGATGATTTGGGAAGCTATGTAAAATTTGATTATACGAAAGTCGATAACATTAACTGGCGTTCACCGATCGGTAAAAATACAGCCTACTTCAACCCGGGACTGAAAACGGATCTGACAGACGATAAGGCCAGCTTTGTGTACGGTGAAAAAGAAGTATGGTATGTAAAAGCCGTTGAAACCAAAAACTACATTGCCATTTTCGAATTGGAAAGTCGGGATGATGGTGTTTCTGTTCATGATCGTGCTGGTCAGTTAGATCCGTCCATAGGGCAAATGAAGTGTTTGAAATCAATTAAACTTTATGCAAAACCAGATTACGATGTCAATGGTTCAAGTGCTGTTCCTATACAGGAAGTACATTTTGAATATGATTATTCCCTTTGTAAGAACTATCCCGGAAATAAGATTCAGGGACATGGTAAACTGACATTGAAAGAAATTTATTTTGTTTATCAGGGTTCTTACAAATTGAAGCGCAGTTCTTATAAATTCGAGTATAACAGCCCAAATGCCGATTATAACATGAAAGCTGTTGACCGTTGGGGAACATATAGCCCAACAGGAACTGGCGCAGGAGATTATACCTTGCCGGATTCAAAATTAACCTCGGCTGATTTTCCTTATACCGTTCAGGATAGTTCCCTGGTTAATGAGTATTGCCAGCAATGGACATTAACAGATATTTTCCTGCCCTCGGGAGGGAAGATGCACGTGGATTATGAAAGTGATGATTATGCCTATGTGCAGCATTTACAAGCTTCACAAATGTATCCCATTGTGGCAACCAGTGACGTAGTTGGAGGCATGAACGAGGGAGATTTTACCCAACCGATGATTCAACCGCTTTCTAGAAATGACGAGGCAGAAAAGAATAGGAGTATCTTCTTTAAGCTGAAACCAGGCTTTGATAAACGTGAAGATTATTTTATACCCGGTCAGGCAATCTATTTTAAATGCCTGGTGAACATGAATGATGCAGACAGTGAATATGATCAATTCGAGTATGTAACAGGTTATGCCTTTGTTGACGGTTTTGAAGTAGTTGGTGATTATGGTAAAGTTACTCTTACACCAGTGAAATTGAAGGATGATGGTCTTGCTCAATTCAATCCGATTACGAAAGCAGCTATTCTGTTCGGCAGAAACAATATGCAGCGTACCATAACTAGTCTTGCAGATATAGATGAACCGACACAAGATGAAAACGGGGTAAAGGCATTTTTGAATGCTTTTGCTGATGCCGGCGCTTCTTACAAAGAACTCATTTCCGGTCCAAATAAAATGATCTACGAACAGGAGAAATGCCAGGAATTGCTTACTCAGCATTCATTTATTCGGTTGTTTGAACCTACCAAACACAAATTGGGCGGCGGGTTGCGTGTTAAACGGATTACTATGTATGACAACTGGGCTAAAATGGTGAATAGTTCAGATCCTGGTGTGGCAAACGATTTTACGTATGGCCAGGAATTCAATTACAATCTCGAAGACGGAACATCGTCGGGCGTGGCTTCTTATGAACCGTTAATGGGTGGAGACGAAAATTCATGGAAAAGAGCCATGGTTTATGATGAGAAATTTATGTTTGCTCCCGATAATGAATTGTTTTTGGCCGGTCCGGTTATGGAAAGCCAATTTCCAAATGCCGGTGTCGGATATAGCAGAGTAACTGTAGCAGATCTCAAAAGAGTTGGTGTTTCCCGAACAGCTACGGGTAAAGTGGTAAAGGAATTCTACACCGCAAGAGATTTTCCAACACTTACAAGCCGTACTTCTATCAATAAAGGAAATAATTCTACCAGCATGAAGATAGAAACAAGCTTTCTGCCACTGTTGCCGAAGTACGATTATTTAACTGTTAGCCAGGGTTTCATTATTGAGAACAATGATATGCATGGAAAACCCAAATCTGAGAAGGTGTATGCCGAAGGTCAGATACAACCGCTTAGTGCTGTGAACTACGATTACCAGAAAAAAGCAATTGTAGATCAGGGTGTAGCTTGTTTCAAACTGGAAAATGGAGTAACAACCATTGAAAAAGACGGTTCTCAGACAACCTCTCAA
Source organism: uncultured Flavobacteriales bacterium (assembly GCA_946479985.1). Next base: position 19,750 of record CAMLIF010000026.1, on the reverse strand, counting down.
ATTGGCGTGAAATATGACGCCGTTGCTGACTTCGAAGAAAGTGTTACAAATTCCATTGGCGCTGGGCCCATTGAATTCAATTCGAATGCGTTTTTAGCAGGTCCAGTATTTTTGGTCATTCCAACTGTATGGGCCAAAGTAGATTTAAGTAAAAGCCAGTTCAGAAGTGCTACGTTTAATAAAACGATCAACCGGTTTGGAGTTATCGAAAAGGTTACTGCCAATCAGGACGGTTCAATTGTAGAAACCAAAAACCTGGCCTATGATTCAGAAACAGGTGATGTACTGGCTACTCAAACAACAACCAATTTTAATGATAAAGTATACTCTTTGAATTTTCCAGCTCACTGGAAGTATGAAGGAATGGGATCAGCTTACCAGAATATTAATTATGAAGTGAACGGATACCCGGTTTTTGCCGACGGATTTATGCCTGTTCCCGGAGCAGAGAATCAGTTTGTTGAAGGCGATGAAGTAGAAGTGACAGATCATAGCACAGGTGGGCTTGAGAGAGCCTGGGTTACGGAAGTAAACAGTTCAGGAATTCGAATGCTTGATAAAAGTGGAGCTCCGATAACTGCACCATCTGCCCGTGTTAAAATTATTCGCAGTGGAAGAAGAAACAAACAATCAACCGGAATTGCGAGTATTACTTCCCTCGAAAATCCAATTACAGGGTTAGCGACTGAAGTGTATGCGAAGGTTTTGAATGCCGGTTCTGTTGAACTCAGTGAAGACTGGAAAACCTATTGTGATTGTTTTGGAGAAGAAGGACTTTATAAATCTACGAATCCGTATGTCACAGGAATAAAAGGTAATTGGAGACCAGTACGTTCATATACTTATCTCACCGAGCGAACGCAAACCCAGGCGAATAACAACACCAATATTCGCAGAGATGGTGTGTTTTCTGCGTTTAGCCCTTATTACTATTACGACCACGAGGAATGGCGTACAAATCCATCAAACTGGACATTTGTTTCGAAAGTTACAGAGTTCAGTCCTAACGGAATGACCCTTGAAACGCAGGATGCGCTTGGACGATACTCATCGAGCTTATTCAGTTTCAACAATACGCTTACAACTGCTGTTGCTGCTAATTCTCAATTACGACAAATAGCAGAAGGAAGTTTTGAAGATATTTCTTACTCAAATTGTATGGATCAGGGAGTGTTTTCAAAAACAGATCCTGTAAGAGTAAGCACGGATGAATCTCATACCGGAAAGTCGAGTTTGCACGTAACAAACGAAACTGTAATTTATGGACCAAAAGTGTTGGAATGTGATAATTCCGTTGATTGTTCTGTTCAATTAACAGCCACTTCGGCTACAACTTATAGTGTTTCAGGAGCCGACTTAACGATTTATCCGAATATCATTACCCCCGGTACAGGATCCATTTCACTTGTTTCAGGAGTGTTAACGGTTACGTTCACCCCGGGAACTTATTTTGAAGCAGAAGCCCTGATCATCGATAAAAATTTATGTTCTGTAAAGATCAGGATCAATACGGTTCTTCCGGGGAATACCCAATTGAGTATGCAGGTACTTAGCACCAGTTCAAATTAATTGTAAGAAAGATGAGAATACTTCTTTTTATAGCTGCATTCAGCACATTTTACGTAAATGGTCAGCAAGTTTGGAATACAACTGCAGGAGCTGCACAGTTCGTTAGTTCCGCATCAAGCAGTGTACATTATGATTTTGACCAGCCGGAATGCGTTTCACAGGTTAAACTTTATTTCTATTACAAATCGGCGGTTACTCTAACACCCGTACTTCCTGCACCGCAGCCTCAGGTTTTTAACGGGAGTGCAAATACTGGCGCAATCAACTGTGCGGTTAAGGTTTGGGGCCCTTATGCAACGAAAGCTGCTGCCGATGCAGATTATCTTTCTGCAACACCTTTGGTGAACAACGCGATGGCCTCAACTATAGATGTGAAACACCATTTAATTACAGATAAAATTTACCTGATGGAAGTCACTGTAAATGCTTGTGAAGCCGACTTTATCCTTTTCACAGAGAGCCCTGGCCAATTGCAGAATAATTGGGAAGGAGCGGAGTGCGTTGGCTGTATCACCGGTTTCAGGCCATCAGTTGGCAAGTACATTCTGAGCGCCTGGGTGAAAGATGCGGATGCTCAGCTCGGTTCTGTTACTTATTCCGAACCGGCAATTAAAGTAACTTCCGGAGGTACTCCAACCACCTGCACACCTGCAGGTGAAATTATTGACGGTTGGCAGCGCATTGAACAGGAAATAGACATAACAACAGACGAAGAATGCACCATTGAACTGAAATGTGACGAAGGAGATTGTTATTTCGATGATATTCGCATTTTCCCGAAAGACGGCAGCATGGTTACCTATGTCTATGATCCGTTAACCTTAAGACTGATGGCTGAACTCGATGAACGGAATTATGCCAAGATCTATGAGTATGATGAGTCGGGCAAATTGGTGCGCGTGAAGAAAGAAACTGAAATGGGCGTTATGACCATTCAGGAAAGCAGAGAAAACAATTCAAAAGAGTAAGCCATGAAGAACTATCTTTTTACATGTGTACTAATTGTTTTAGGCTGTAATTTCGGATTTGGACAAACTTGGAAGCAAGTATCCTATGCTTCGTTTAAAAAAGAACATACGCAGCTTCTGGAAAAACAACCGAAGGAAATGTACCGTTTGAAAATAAAGACAAGCATTTTTGAGAACATTAAATCGTCAAAACCGATAATGAACGAAGAATCATTGCTTCAGGTTTATGAGGACAATAACTATAGTTATCATTCCAAATCTGCTTTTCAACTCCAAAAAGGAAAGTATAAGATCAATGTGGATACCATTGATCACAATGTGCTGCTTTCGAATGCTATAAACAGTGACATGTTGGGATACAATCCATCGCAATTTGAAGGTATTGATTCTACACGATATACTTTTTATACTGCTGCATATAACGGATTGAACTATTTGAGGGTGAAAGAGAACCTGGCACTCTCTTCTATGGAATACGTGACATTTGTGTATGACAAAACCACCAACCGGATCAATCAACTGGAGCTTATTTACTGGCCGGCAAACTACCAATCGAAAGATATCGCTGATGAAACTAGAGAGCAGCCTCGTGTAATAATTGATTATTCGGATTTTGCTGTAATCAGTTCCGATAAAGCATTAACAGAAGAATTTGATAGTTGGATTCTACAAGATAAACAACAAGCGTTTGTTTGTCGCGAACCGGCTTATACGTTTTACAATTTATTAGAGAAAAAATGAGTACTAATCTCCTGAAATCGCTCGTAGCAGTTGTCTGTTTGTTATTTATCCCGCATTGGGGGAATGCAACATTGATTGTACCAACCAAATCTACCCTGCACAGCGTTGTTGGATCTACGGTCGTACCTGTAGGATCAACAACAAGTATATCAGCTCCAGCGGATGCGGCGACTTATACTGACGTTTCCAAAAAAGGACTGTTAACGCTCGGTGTTGATCATCATTTTCCGGAGGTAGTTGCTTCCGGCCATACCACAGTGGTTATCCAGGTTACAACCTACAATACAGTTGGTGGTTCTCCGAACACTCCTTTCAATGTAACGCTGGATGTAGATTACACACCAGGAAATCTTTCTTTTGCTGACAAACAAACCGTTGAACTGGACGGAATACTTGCTTACAGTATTCAGATAATCAGTATTAACGGAAGTACATCTACTGCAACCAATCTCGCTAAAAACCTATACATAGACGCAGAGTTGTTTATTGACCGCGTTTACGATTTCAGTGATTATGTAGATGAGATTGTTATCGTTGAAACTTTTGGTTCGGATAAGATTGTATACCAGGATTGTGATGAAGTAAAAGACCGTTTATTGGTTCGCTGGACTCCAATTAAGGAAGCCGAAGAGTACCAGCTGGAATGGACCTATGTGAACGATTATGCTGAAACAGCCGGAGATTACAAAGCAGATAATGAAGTACATTTTGATTTCCGATTTAACGCCAGCAGAATTTCTACCGCTGAGTTTCAATATGAAATTCCACTTACTTATGATCATGGTTATGTGGTTTATCGCGTTCGGGCAGTTGGACGTTATATTTCAGATCCTACCAAACGCCAATATTCCTTGTGGAGTCTTCCGCAAAACGGGGAAGTGCATCCGGATGCCGGTGCAGATTATTACTACATTGAAGAGCCTTGGGAAATCAGTAAAAACTGGCAGTATTCGGTTTCGTTTGCGGAAGAAGGAAAACGGAAAGAAGTAGTTTCTTTCTTTGACGGAAGTTTGCGTAACCGCCAGATGGTAACGCTGGTAAGTACGAACACCAAAGCCATTGTAGGTGAAACAATTTACGATTACCAGGGACGTCCGGCTATTCAGGTGTTACCGGCCCCGGTTCCGGCTTCAACTTGTAACGGGCAAGTGAACTCGTTGAAATATTACGAAGATTTTAATCGTACAATTAACGGAACCGAGCCTGCATACAGCAGAGCAGATTTTGATATTTCTGTCAGTGCCTGTTCAAACCCAACAGCTGCCATGAGCGCTGAATCAGGTGCTTCCAATTATTATTCAGATCTGAACATTGAGAATACTGATGCTCAGGCCTATTTACCGGATGCCGCAGGTTATCCTTTTTCGCAGGTTGAATACACGCCTGATAATACCGGGCGCATTCGCCGTCAGGGTGGAGTAGGTGAAGAATTCCAATTGGGAAGCGATCATGAATCGAAATACTTCTACGGCCACCCTTCACAGGTAGAATTAGACCGTTTGTTCGGGTCTGAAGTTGGCTATGCCAAACACTATCAGAAGAATATGGTAATGGACCCGAATGGCCAGGTAAGCGTAAGCTATTTAGACCAGGAGGGAAGAGTAATTGCAACGGCTTTGGCGGGTGAAGCACCTGATAGCCTGATAGCTTTGGAATCACTTCCGGATAATCCTCTTCATCTCAAAGACGATATTTTATTGGAAACTGATCAAACAGCCAACGAGTATACCACAGATAGTTTGTCGAAATCGGTCATTCAAACCGTGTTAGTTTCCGCTAAAACAGATATCACTATTTCGTATAGGGAAACAATAGGCATGTTTACTGATGAGTGCCTGGCTGATGATATTTGTTTCGGTTGTGTCTACGACTTAACAATTAATTTCCGTGATCAATGCGGGGTTTCGTTAGTACCGACAGGATATGCCGATACATTGACTGGAACATTCACCTATTTAGAGGAAAACGATTCCATTGTTTTTTCCATGATCTGTGATGATCCGGGTTCTCCTTATGGTTATGATATTACGTTAACCGATGTTCCGGTTGGCAGTTACCAGCTTACCAAAACATTGCATCTGAATGCGAAAGCTTTGAATTTCTACGAGAAACAATATATGGATACTCTTGTAAATGAGTGTTTCAAAACACTCGAAGATTTCCAGGAAGAATATTTGGCCGATGCCGATTACAGTGGTTGTGTTCCGGATACAACCTGTGAACAGTGTCTCGAAAATTTGCCTACTGAGGTAGCTTTTGTTTCCGGGGGATACGGAACAGCCGAAGATTATCTATTGCTGCAGGAGCATTGCAAGGCGTTGTGTGAACCTGTTTCCATGTATGAAGCCTATCGCGGATTACTGCTTGCAGATGTGAGCCCGCTTGGCCAATACGGAGAGTACCTGTTGGCCAATGGCACTTTTCATCCGGAAGAGTTTCTATTATCGGTTTACAATGACGGGAATCATTTGCCGAGGACATATATTGACATGCTTGCAAACAGCGATTGGCAAAATCCGGTTTTCGAGCATCACAACAGTGTTCCGGCGACTACAACCAACCACTATTACGACGAGAATCTACTGACGGAATCGAAGGTGGAATTAGCGAATGTGGTAGTTGTAGGAGGCAGCGTTACGTCTTCGGAACCTGAAATCGTAAATGGCGGATCAGGCTATTATACCTATGATTCAGGGAGTGGAACATATTGGACAACTCCTGAGAACCTGGCGCATGTGGAAGATTTCATTGACCTTTTCCAACCGTCATGGGCACGTTCATTGATCTATTACCATCCCGAATACCGTATGCTGGAAACGTATTATCAACTTACCATTGAAGATGCGAATGGTCATTCATCCGAATCGTTTGATGCCTTACTGGATCAGACAGATACATGGCAGGAAGCCATTGATGCAGATTTGATAAAAACGGGTATTGTTACGGCTACTCCAATTAACAGCCGCCTGGAAGATTTCGGAACGATCAGCACAAGTCATGCATACGATCCTTTCCTGATTGCAATGTATGATAGCGATAACTGGTTAGCGTTTAAGAATTTGCTCCTGGCAAAAATGGGACTTTACAGTACCATTGGAATCAATGATTACAGTATGGCTGAAATTGCAGCTATGACTGGCCGTTGCGGGACCCAGATTGGTACAACCCCGGGGTCAGATTGTTTTGGTTTTGGAAACGATGCTTCAACTGCCACATACGGCGGAATTACCCTTGCCGATGTGGAAGCGCGTAACCAGGATTGGTTGAATTTCAAAGCCTATTACCGAAGTGCCAAACAAGAATTCATTTCGCAGCTTGCATTGAAGCGTTCAATTGAAACTTCTGATTATTACGGGTACAACGGTTGTATTGCGAATTCTAATTTCAACCCGTTCCTGGGTGGATTCTTTGATCCGACTGAAATTGGATCAGGAAACACGCAATATCTGAATGAAGCACAACCCTGCTCTGTAAATAACGCACCACTCTATAAGTACAAAGCCAAGCGTTTCATGCTTCCTTCGGATGCAAGTGGTAATGGCGACGGATACAATTACAACATCGATCCGCTGGAACTTACAAGTGAAGTAGCTTATAACGAATACATCACTACCGGCGATTGTCCGCTTGCGACCGGATTTGAGAACCTGGCCGACGATCTGGCGTTAGACGGAAACCTGACTGCCGCAAGTTACGGACTTACGAACAGCGAAGATTTTGTGCAGTTCATTCATGCATTGAACGGCTGGACAAATCCTCCTGCTGCGTTGCCTGCTTTAACGTGGAATGCAACCGTAACCAATGATTCTACTTTAAACATAACTATCCTGAATCCAAGTCTGGCAACTGTTGGCACCATTGTGTTCCATTTGGAAGAAGACAGTTTGATCGTTTGGGATTCCATTCGTGAGATCATCAACATTCATACTGTTTCAACAGGTGGTTTGGGCTATACATTTACCGGAAAGGCGGTTTACCATACAAACGATTCCATTGCGTATTACCCGTTATCCGGAAGTACTTCTTTCGATATTCTGAATTGCTCGTTCCCGGATGTATGTACTTTGAATGAATTGGGTGAAGATCTGTTCGACCTGTTTAATGTTGTTGCTACCGATTTTAAGCCGGTATCGCCTTATTGTTTGAAAGGTGCTTTGGAAATTCCGAACGCAGCTGTTTTTGTTACCGACCGTGTTGGCGAATTGCTGAGCGGGACCACCACTCCGTCGGCTGAGGTGTACTGGGGCTATGCTTCCGGAAAATTTAAGCTGTATGATGCAACCAATTCGAATAAAATAGAATTAACCATTGCCACTACACCATTTACGGCATACTCAACCATTGCAGGTTTTTCTTCCATGGAAGTGGTTGACGCTACTACCTTTATACTTACGGCTGTTGATGGTTCCGGAGCATTCTTAACTACGTTAACTTGTAACGTTGACTTATTTGCACCGAGCAAAACACCATTGGATATTGGTCTTTGCGGGCAACCCGTATTGGGTTGTAACGATCAGCCAGCTGTGAACTTTACTGAAATTTCAGATTTGCTGGAAGATGTATTGCTGAACCAGGCCCCGGCCTACGACTTGTTTGCAAGTACCTATATGACAAATAACCTGGCGGGCCAGTTGAACGGGGCAACGAGTATTAGCTCTTCATCCGGAATAGAATTGGTTTACACTGATGGTTTATCGGTAACACCGGTGCATTTTACGCACCAGACCGAATTACTTTGGGGTGATACCTTAATTACACAAACCTACTACCAGGAAATTACAACAACACATGTCCTGGTATACAAAGACAGCGTTGCTTGCGGGCCGGGTGAAGAAGGTGCTGAATGTGACAGTGTGCGCATACCTTATTCGAACAGTCGTGCCAACCCGGTGAAACTCAATGTAACTACTTTTTCTTTGGGCGACGATTGTGACCTGGTATTAAAACTGCGCGAAGATCCGTTATTGGGTTATACGCTGGACGATATTACGGAAGTGTTTTCTTTTGAAGCAGTGGGTGAAACCGATTTGAACGGTGAGTACCACGAATTTGAAATGGTAGTTGAACTGGACAATAGTATCACTGATACCGTATTCGGTTTTATTTGTCTTCCGATCAGGCCATGTGAACAATTGGAAACTACATTCAACGGCATTGAACCGTTCCCGAATATTATTATTGAAGAACCATGTTCGGCAATTGTAACGGCTATGGCCATGGCATCTGCCGAAGAAGCGTATTACGATTATGTAGATTCATTGATGACTGATTTCCGTGCGCGCTATATTACTCATTGTATGTCGACTGTGGAAGAATTCAGCAGAACAGCCGATCAAAGTGAATACCATTTCACACTTTACTATTACGATCAGGCCGGGAACCTGGTAAAAACAGTTCCGCCGGAAGGAGTAGAGCAACTGGACATTGTTTCGGCATTGAGCCCTTTGGAATCAAGCGTACGTGCCGACCGCGTAAACGGAACACACCTCGTATTGACGGATCACCGGATGGCAACCGTTTATACCTACAACTCGCTTAATCAATTGGTTGCACAGCACATGCCGGATCAGGATGTGATGTCGAGCTGGAAACAGACTACAGCCAGCGGACTGGACGTGAAATTAAACACAACCGCTGTTCAAATGCTGGATGCGAGTGTGGGTTACCTTGCAGGTTATGTTACTGAGACTACAACACCTATGGGTACTCGTGGCTACTTGTATAAAACAACCGATGGCGGTTCTAACTGGACACGTATTGAAAACTTACTGGCTTTCGACCTGCAAAAGGTGCGCATGATCAGTTCAACAACGGGATTTGCCGTTGGGAAATCAGGAATTGCGCTCCGTACAATTAACGGCGGACAAACCTGGGACATGCTCAACATGCACGGGATTAATGTAACAGGAAACTTTGTAGACTTATCCTTTAAAAGCGCAACCGACGGCGCATTCCTTCTTGCCGACGGACGTGTGGTACAATACAAAATTGTGACCGGTACGCTGAGTATGTATGTAGTAACTCCGAGCTTGTCGGGTTATACGTTGGTTGCAGGACAAAGCATTGTTGAAATTGGAGGAACAGGAACGGCAACCTACGTAGTTGGAGAACAAGTAAATACCGGCGGAGCAGCCTTTACCCAACTTTGGAGAATAACGCTTCCGGCATCAACAAGTTCGGTTACTGCAACACCGGAAGATATCAAAGGTGTTCAGTGGAGTTCCGTTTCGTATGCTTCTTCCACCCTTGGTTTTGTGGGTGGTGTAGACGGCGATTTACTTGCTTTAACAGAATCAGGAACAACAGGAACACAGGTACTGCATTCAGCTGACAACAATACTGGAACAATACTGGAAACAGCCTTCTGGGGAAGTTTGACAGGAGTGGCTATCATTCGCTCTACAGCCGGACAGTCTTATTTATACAAAACAACCGACGGCGGAGATTCATGGGCACAGGTTTCAGGAACGCAGTGTGTTTCTATGACAACCATTACCCAATCGGGTTCTGATATTGTAGTTGCAGGTTCATTCACCAACAATACTGTTCAGTGCTACAATATTTCCCTATTCTCCTCAACCCAGTTGTGGAGCTATAGCACCGGCTCACTGATTTTTGATAAAATGACGAAATACATTAAGAACGGACGCTGTTACCTTCTTGGAACAACCGGTCTTAAAATTTACGAAGTGAGTTATACTTCGACTACAGGAACAACTGCTCCAACAACACATTCCACTTATTACACTGCCAGCGGTGGAACTGCCCCAACCAGTTTGAAAGCATGTTTTATTGTAGATGTAAGTTCAAATACTATGCTGCACGTGGTAACCGTAAGAAATGACGGTACGGGTGTTGTTGTTTCGGATCTTCATAGTTACAATGGCGGCGCAGCGGCGCTTAAAACTATCTCACCTTCATCCACAACGTTTAAAGATGTAGCTATTGTTGATGGTACTACCACTCCATACATTTTAGGCTACGAGCATGCCAATCAGAAAATTCACCGTTTGCTGATCACTACGGCTACACCAACCGGTGGCGGTTTGGCAGCATTCCCGAACAATACTTCGGCGAACCTGCCGAGCGGCGGAAGCTTTATAGCTATGGGGCTGCATTCCGATTACGTGACACTTGTAGGTGCCGACGGACAGATTTACAGTTCTACTACAGCAATCACTTCCGGAATATCTATCGCTACCCAAATCTCGTGGGCAAACCGTTCGGCCTTGCGCACAGCGCCTCTGAACGCATTAACCGGTACTTCGTTTACTGCTTCATCTATTGCTTATAACGGGCTTGCAGTAGGAGACAGGGGTGTCATTCTTCGAAGAGCATCTTCTGCAACTACCTGGCAGATTGTTCCGGCAGAAAAAACTACTAATCTGCTTGGAGTAAGTTCCATTACCATCTCCTCAGTACCTATTGCATATGTGGTCGGAAAGTCGCTAACGGCCTTCCGCATGACACTGACCAGTTCAGCTACAAGCAGTATAACACTGGGAGGTTCACCAAGCGGACATTTAACCGATGTAGCTCTTGGTACCAATGCAGCAAACTCAAGTTACGTGGCATACGTTGTAGGAACAGGTGGAAAAAGTTATTACACCGCTACCATTAATCCGGCAGGAAGTCCGTCGTTAACGGCATCTTCTGCATTGGGTTATTCTATAAACAGTGTAGCCATTGCACCCGGGCAAACTTCCACTCCAAAAGCACTTTGTGTGGGCGATGGCGGTAAGATCAGTGAGCTCAGTACCACCGCGCATACGCCAATCTCATCTCTATTCGGTCCGCGCCTAAACGACGTGCATTTTGCAACCAGTTCCATTGGAACAGTAGGCGGTGACAACTTCTTTGTGCGCAGTACCGTAAACACAGGCGGCACCTGGATTAAAGTGATGCCTTCTACTGTGAACAATACTACATTGACCGTTGCGGTTAAGAACGTGTGGACCAAACCAACAGCAGCCTCAGCGCATTATGCGTTGCTGACCGGAGCAAGTTACCTGGCAGGCTGTTTCGGAAACGTGGCAACACCTGATCTTACCTTTGCAGCCCTTGGCTTAACCGTAAACGATATCAAGTTCGGAATTACCAACCCGCTCATTGGGTACATGGGTGCGAATACCAGTTTGAAGAAAATAGAGTTAACCGTGGCAGGGACTTCCTACACCTTTGCAGTAACCGATGCGCTTCTTGGCGGAACCGTTCCCGCAACTATTAATGCGCTGCATATTTTCAACAATACAAGCGCAACCGATGAGGTAATGGTAGTTGGAAACAACATGATCCGTTACAAAGCACCGGGAGCAACAACAACTATTTCTATGGCAACCGGAGTTACCGGAACAATTCGTGATGTAGTGTTTACCGATGCCTCGCACGGTTATGTGGCGGGCGATGCCGGCTTGTTCTACCAAACCGATGCTGTAACCTACAATACTTTTGCTACAGCTTACACAGCTATGTCGTGGGTACAGAAAACCATTAATGATAGTTATTCAGGAGCGCTTAGCAATATCAACGTGAAGGCGATTTCATTCCCTACTTCAACAAAAGGAGTTTGGGCAGGCGATTATGTGAGTAATCCTTTATCCGGTTACGCTGCGGTACGGGTGCTGAATATCCAGGACCAATTGTACTCGGCTCGTTTCTATTACGACCGTTTGGGCCGCATAGTAGTGAGCCAGAACAGCCGCCAGAAAAACCAGAACAAATATTCTTATACTTTATATGATGCCCTGGGCAGAGTGTATGAAGCCGGAGAAAAAACTGAAAACACTACCGGAACGGGCGTGCCTGAATTTGCCGGAATTTTCGGGACCAGCGTTGGCGGTCAGTACGTACACAGTGTTATTGACGACACCAAACTGAGTGCCTGGATTACCCAACAATCAAGCACTACACGTAAAGAAGTAACCAAAAGCTATTACGACAACACCAATGCCCAGATCAATGCAAACGGTTTGAGTACATACAGCGCCAGTTTCTTTAACACGGAAACACAACGTAAACGCATTGTACATGTAACATACGAAGAAACATTTGATGTAGACGGAAGCGGAAACCCGATTGATTCTACGTATGACCACGCCACGCATTACAATTATGATATTCACGGTAACGTGAAAAACCTGCTGCAGGAAAACAAAAAAATGCGTGCGCTGGCCAATTTGGCACACCACCGTTACAAGAAACTAGACTATGTCTATGACCTTATTTCCGGGAACGTACACCGCGTAGATTACGAAAACGGAAAAGCCGACCAGTGGCACCATGCCTACAGTTACGATGCCGATAACCGCATTACCGATGTATATACCACAACAGCAACACCATTAACCAATGCTGCCCGCGGAATTTACCAGGTCATGCTGGAACCCGAAGTATCACCGTATTGGGACCGGGAAGCAGCTTACAGTTATTACGACCATGGTCCACTTGCACGAACAGTGATTGGTGAGCAGGAAGTGCAGGGGTTAGACTACGTGTACACTTTGCAGGGCTGGATCAAAGGAGTGAACAGCAACGACCTGAATATAAGCCACGATCCGGGAAGAGATGCAAATACTTCCTCTGGCAACCACGCAGTAGCGCAGGATGTAATGGGCTATAGTTTACATTATTTCCGAAACGATTACACACCTATAGTAAGTGGAAACAGCAATTTCGTAGCCGCTCAAAACAGTTCAAACCTTACGGCAAACAGTTACGACCTGTTTAACGGGAACATAGCACGTATGGTAACAACCATTACCAACCCGAACACGCGGGCAGCGCTTCCATTGGGGAATGCGTATAAGTACGACCAGTTAAACCGTTTAAAACAAGCAGTAAGTTTCACCAACCTAAGCAGCAATGTTTGGGGAAGTAGCGGAACCGCCATTTACGGAAACTACTTTGCGTATGATGCCAATGGAAATATTATCAAGCAATTGAGAAAGAACGAAAGCGGTACAACCATAGACAGTTTGAGCTATAAATACCACAAACTTTCGAATGGAAAAACGTTACGAAACCGCTTGTATCATGTAGACGATAATGTTGGCGATGGAACCTTTACAGATGACATTGATGATATGGGAACCTTTGCAGGCAATGGAACAATCAATACTGCAAACAACTACGTTTACGACGAAGAAGGCCGATTGATTAAAGATGTGCAGGAACAGATAGACCTGATCGAGTGGCGTGTTGACGGTAAAGTAAAACGTATTGAGCGTTCGGGTGAAATCAGCCTAAGATCAATTCGTTTTGAATACGATGCCATGGGACACCGTATTGCAAAACATGTCTATTCAGCAGACGAGGATTTGTTATTATACAGCGATTATTATATCTTAGATGCCCAAGGAAATACCATGAGCGTTTACCGCAGAAATATTGATCCCGGAACATCAACGATTACTTTTGCCCAAAAGGAGAAGTACATTTATGGTAGTAGTAGACTTGGAGTCTTAAACGATAGTATTCCAATGCTTGGTTCACAGAATAATACGTATTCTCAAGCTACATGGACACATACCATTGGTAACCGCCAGTATGAACTTTCGAACCACTTAGGGAACGTTTTAACTGTTATATCTGATAAGCCTATACCACACGTTTCCAGCGGAACAACGGTTGATTACTTCCTTGCGGATATCTTAAACACTTATGACTATTCTGCTTTCCATGCACCGCTTACAGCAAGAACACTTACCAAAACTAGTGTAACAAAAGATTACCGTTACGGAGGTGCTAATGGTCAGGAGAAAGTAGATGAAGTAGCAGGAAAAGGAAATCATTACAGTGCTGAGTATTGGGAATATGATTCCAGACTAGGCAGAAGATGGAATCCAGACCCTGTTATTAAAGTGCATGAATCGCCGTATGCTTGTTTTGCAAATAATCCAATTTGGTTTGCAGATCCGAATGGAGCAGATACTTTAAATGGAGTATCACTTGTCTCTGATTTAAAATCTTTAAATGCAGAAGAAGGTAGGATTAAAAAGAATAGAGAAAATATTCTTTTGATGAAAGCAAACAGAGATAAAATTTCTGCTCAAATAGATCACATAGACAATCTGCAGGAGATAAATGAATTAATGCTAGATATTTCACCAGCTCATAGAAGTTCGCCATTGTCAAAGGCAGTTAAGGTACATGTTAAAGCGAATTCTGAAGCGTTGGAATTTTTGAAAGCCAGTTATATTGCAATGGAGTTAATTATAATGATGGATATTCATAAATATAATCAACAAGTAGAAGCATTTAATGATGATGTTGCAAGTGCGAATTTGAGTTTAGCTTTAATGGATGGTGATGATGCGCTGGCATTACAAAATTCAAGTGAAAAATATTATTATTACTCACAAAATCATAGTGATAAAACCGCGAGGTATAGATTTACACTCAATGGAACCGATTATCGTTTTGGTATTGCGCCAAATAAAGAATATAACTCAACAGTTATCACTATAAATTATCAACCTGAAATTGACCAAATCATGGTGTCTTTCGATAAAATGGGATTGGATGCAGCGTCTATACTAAAACAATTTCCACAATACAAAAAGGTATATGATAAAACGGCTGGAAGTGTTAGGAAACAAATTAGAAAAACAATAAAATGATGAAATTATTTTTAAATATTCTGATGATTTTTGCAGTTATTGGATGTTCAAATGAGCAAGAGAAGGCTATAGAAAACACTAAGAGAATTAACAACGTCAATGATAAAATTGAAGATGTGAATAAAATGAGCGAGAAGAATAATTTTGAAAGACCAAAGTTGAATAGAACCTATGAATGTTCAGATAGCGCTGATAAAAATTGTGATTCTATAGAGTAATGTTCAGGTGTGTTGATGAGGATAATCCTGCGCTAAACAAATAAGAAACTTCAACGCCCTGGCTTAACAGCTAGGGCGTTTTTAGTAAGTCTACTATGCGCAGCTACGTCTAAAACTTTCTTAGAAAAGCACTACGAAATTTCGTAATCCCGATAGCTATCGGAACGAAAATACTGAGTTAGAGAAGAGTCATGGAAACATGGCTCTTTTACTTTTATCTTTTGATGTTACATAATTGAAAAATCCGGTTCAATTGATTGTTACTTGTTGTTTTACGACTTCTATTCGTTGCATTTCACTTTACAACCGGCCTTTTTATTGATTTCTCTTCTGTTTTGGGCAGCAAGTTTCATACGATCGGCCTGTGATTCGTTTTTATCATTTCCATTTACAATTTCAAAAGGAGTATAAATTCCAAGGGCATAATGTGGTTTTTCGTAATGATATTCGTTAATCCAGTTTTCAAATTCAGTATGGAGTTGAGTACCATTATGTATTTGCTTCAGATATAGCCACTGATACTTGGTAGTTCTGTAAAATGCCTCCATCATAGAGTTAGATTGTACAATATCTCGAAGAGCGATGGTGTGATGGATGTTTGTTTGGTTTTGAGTCATGAAAGTTTTTAATGTTTGATTATCATTTTCAGGACCACCATCAGTTACTAGTTGTAGGTTTGAGAATGATTGACCCTGAAAAGCATTTGCTAAAGCTTCCTGAATAGTTTCCAATCTGATTTTGGCAGATACCACGGTCTCAATTCTCCATGAATGCATGAACCGGGAGTAATTATCCATGACGGTATAGATATAATGTTTTACGCCATCGAGGGTTTTGAAAACCGTAATGTCCGCATGCCAGATTTGGTCTACTCGCTCTGCTCTCAGGGGTTTAGGTTTCTTTTTACGTCCTTTCGAAGTATGTGTTCGGATCTCCAGGAGCTTATTGTAGTGATACCAAGCTTGTTTAGATAGGTTTGTAAAACCTTCTTTAAAGGCTTTTGCCCAAATGGAGTGGATTCCCCAATGTGCATATTCCGTTTTTGAAAGCCAGTCTTTGATGATTTGTACTTCCGGAATTGTTGCCTGATTCGGATGCCGTTTGACACACAGTAACAACGCCGAAGCTTCACATTTGTATTTTACCTGCGTGCGCCAGTGGTAAAGTGTTTTGGATGAAACATTTAATATTCTGCTTATACGTTCATAAGAAATCTGTTCACCAAATCGATCAAGGAAATTGATGATCGATGTTTTATGTTTTCGAATGGTTTTTTGAAAAACCTTCTTATCGAAAAGGGTAGTTAGCAGCAGAATGAAACGAATTTGAGCAGTAGCGAATTTTCTGGTAAACCCGGCTTTAGAATTATAAAGAAGCTTGATCTCCGCAAGGTTTTGTTGAATGTCCTTTTCCAGATCTGCTCCAATCAGGTTGTCAAATCTGGATTTCTTCCAGGTGCTCGTTGTGGAGTTTGGTATTCCGGAGCGTATTTCCTGAGAAACAAATTGGTTTTGTAGCCCGAGCGAGTAATAGGTTTTGACTGCGGTGGAGTAGGTTTGATAGGTGTTCATTATTGTTTTATTTTTTCGAAAGAGCCTTATCTACATTTGGATTTTCATATCCTTTTTCTCTTAGAAATTCAACAAAGACCCTCAATTTGCTTTTCACTTCCTTGCTGTCGAAATCACCGAGTCCTTCATGCCTGGTTCTTGTAAAGAAGTAACTGTTGGTTTGGGCAACTGAGATGTCTTTAAAAGTCAGACAATCCGTATAGCCATAAATATATTCAATCCATGCTCCGGCAATTCTTGAATAATTTTGAGCTGTTTTTCGGGTGAACTTCTTGAGTTGAATCTCATAAAATTCTTCCACGTATCGATTGAAAGTCTCAAGAAATTGTTCTTTACAATCCTGGTATTCTTTGTCGTAAGGAGTTAAAGTCATTTCACTAATTTTCCTCACAATAATAGTGTTTATGGATGAAAAAGAAATGGTTTTGAGAACCACAATCTTTGCGCTAAGGATAGTAGCGGCATCCTTCGCCTGAAAGGCGAAGATATAGCGGAAAGCCCGCCACTGTATTTCTAATGTTCATCGAAGAACAAATTTTGCTCAGGGGAGCGCCCAAAACCAAAACATTAAAGAGTTTGCACTACAACGCCACCGATTATACCCCAATAGTTTCAGGCAACAGCAGTTTCATAGCTGCCCAGGCAAGTTCAGATTTAGTAAATACTAGCTACAGCAAAAGACCTGTATAACGGGAACATTGCACGTATGGGTCACCACCATTACCGATCCTACAACAGGGAATATCTTACCAATGGGGAATGCATATCTGTACGATCAGTTAAATAGGTTACTTACTTCAAGAAGCTTTGACAATATCAATCCTAACCACGCAGCATTTCCTTTAAAAGTTCTTGAACTCACTCCTCCGGCATATCCGCCACCTGCATCAGCATCCTTTTCACAGTATTTATAATCAACGCTTGCTCCAAAATCAGTATCCTGACCTATCGTAATGATTCGTTATTTTATGATTCAAAAAATTATGAGGCTAAATAAAATGAAAAACTATTTGTTTTTTCTGGGAATCATTTGGATTCTCCTCTCGGGATGTGACTCAAAAGCTACGTACAATGTTGCTGAGGAAATTGAGAAAATTAGTAAAGCAGAAAATTGCGAACTCGGTTTTGTGGATGATTTTGGGCCAAAAGGAAAAAAAATCACTATACAATGCAAATGTACACCAAAAGACGATTTCTTTCTGGGTAAACTTCTCCTATCAACATATTGGGCATTTGAAAGGGCTAAAATAAAAAGAGACGTTTTTAAAGTGAAAACTCCCCAGGGGCAAGATTTCTACGGCTTAAAAACGAAAGATTTGCGTCACTACAGCAAACTGGAAGAGCGCTTCCAAAAGAATTTTGAAATTCTAAAAGCGTGTAAGAGAGAAACGTTCGAGACATTTTTGGATTCAGAGGCTCTAAAACAATTATCTAATTCCCCTTGGTATGAACCAATGTTTGAAAGATTCAAACAAAAAAATGAAAACTGGGTCTTTAATGGTTTTGGTATTCAAAATAGAGATGGAGAAGAATATATTTTCTTTGCCAATACGATACCCAATGAGGTAATCATCTATATGTCCTATAAACTTTCTGCGAATGGTGAATACGTTGGTGATGACAAAATTTACGGTATGGGTGTTATTCCTTTGTAGGGTAGTGTATCAAAAGAGTTGCAATAGGATGTGTCAATTCTTAAGCCTATATCATGAAGAACATTTTTTAATTGTTTTACTAACTTCATCATGCATGAATAACAACAAGCAGGAGTTTAAGGATGGACGTGTATATAAACGCGAATCACTGGATGAGTGAGATTCAGTAACCAATCGGTAAAGTTATCTATTCCCCGGGGGACTAACTGATTCCGACGATGAGTCATTTTATTAAGCGGGCGAGGTTCCTGAACGCGGCGGCGAGGTATTTTATTTGAGCGGACAGGACCATTTATTGAAAAAATCATCATTTTCCTGCTAATCCAAAACCACTTTTTGAAAAATCAGAACGCTGTTTTGTTCGATCAAATACCTGATTTAACGCGCGTTAACAATTGTTTGTCAGTCACTTAATACAATTTCCAAATGCGGGTTTGCGTTAAAGTCTGAAAATCGAAGTACTAACCACGTCAAACTGAGTGTCCGCCGCGGCGGATGTATCGAAGTTTACGTGGTGCAACAAAAAGCCGTTTCCACCTGAAGTGGAAACGGCTTCATTTCTTAATGCTATTTTGACTTAATCAATAATCTTAATCGACTCAATCTTATCTCCCTGACGAATATCATCAACGATATCAACACCGTCAACCACTTTTCCGAAACAAGTATGGTTTCTGTCTAAGTGTGCAGTGTTTGTTCTGCTGTGACAAACAAAGAACTGAGAACCTCCGGTGTTTCTTCCGGCGTGAGCCATAGATAACACTCCTCGGTCGTGGTATTGGTTTTCCCCGTTTAATTCACAATCAATTTTGTAACCCGGACCACCAGTTCCCGGCATTCCTGTCGCACCTTCACGAGAATTCGGACATCCGCCCTGGATTACGAAGTCAGGTAAAACACGGTGAAACGTCAATCCGTCGTAATATCCTTCTTTCGCCAGCTTAACGAAATTTGCTACTGTATTCGGCGCGTCTTTCTCGTAGAAATCTACGGTCATAGCACCTTTTGCTGTTGTGATAATTGCCTGCATTGTATATTTTTTTCCGCAAAGTTAAGGATATTCTTGGTTTAAAATCCTCAGTCCTCCCCCTCGGTCCCCCTCCAAAGGGGGAAGTCCTCAATCCTCATTTTAACTTTCAGATTGTTATTCTTAATTCTCACAACTCAAAGCTTCTTTTCGGAGGAGGATTAGAGTCTCCCCCTTTGGAGGGGGATAAAGGGGGAGGACCTGACCCTCACATCGGAAGTACACATGTCCTTCGCGGTTAATATTTCCACGCATCTTTCGCTTTAGTTCACCCTAATCTTCCATTCCTATATTATCAGCCAGGGCTGATAATTGCTTCGCGCTCTTCGTGTATTCTAAGGTTTTAATATATCCAAATTTTATCTGACTAAATTCACATAAGG
>CAMLIF010000025.1 GCA_946479985.1 uncultured Flavobacteriales bacterium | reverse complement strand
CCTTCTCTATCCATCAAACAATCGGACAGCACCAGATTCGGGTAGTAAACAGTTGCAATATCCGTTCCCGGGTTGTAGCAAATAATTCCGGTATACGTGCAGATCCACAGATTTCCGTCGGCTAGTTGTTTAACGGTGTTGACGGTTCTGCCTTCCATTGCTTTGAGAAGGTTTTTACTTGTTACCAGACCAATCTTCCCGTTTGAGGATTTGTAAATGCGATTTTGACTGCTCGATGGGAAAATCCATTGATCTTTACCAAACCATTCGATCATAAATGCCGACGAAAGATCAATTGTTGGTATAGAACATGTGAAATTGGAGTTATGGTAAAAACGATTGTTCTTATATATTCCAATTCCGCTTGCGGTAAGAAAACAGGTTTCGTTGGAAGCATTGATTCTGGCAGAACGCGTCGATAAATTCTGAATATGTTTGGTTGCTCCGAACTTTGTATAGTTCTTCCATTGTTTCTTCCGCTCATTGTAAACCGCAAATCCGTGTTGGTGATTGACAAGAAGATTTCCTTTCTGATCGCAGGTAGTATGCAGAATGTTTGAAAATGAATGATGAAGCTCTTTTAAAACTCCTTTTTCAATGTAGAAAATCTGCGATTGAAAATTGGTGCAATACAATTTACCTGAAGTTGAAATAGTGAGTCCGGAAACCGACTTTGTTTTTTGTGTGGAGCTTTTATATGGAATGTAGCGAACACCATCAAACTTATACAAACCAGCATCGCAACCAAGCCATATAAATCCTTTTTTATCCTGAACTATGCTGTAAACTTCGTTAGACGGTAATCCGTTTTCATCATCGTAATGAAAGAAATAAGGATCTTGCGCAAACGTATATTGCGAATTAAACAGGAAGAAGGTCCAAAGAAAAATGTGTTGTGGTATTCTCAAGTTTGTGCATAAGTGTGTGACACAAATCTAAGATAAGTTTTGTTAAAAGAAATTTCTGATGATTTTGCTTTTTGACTTTGTTAGAGTTCCCCCATCAAAATCAGGGTTTCCTTTGCCGCTGCCTGCTCAGCAATTTTTTTCGAACTTCCAATGCCCTTTCCGTAGTTGGTTCCGTTTACAGCAACAACAACTTCATAAAGCCAGTTTCCCTGGTTGTTCTCTTCCCGAAGTACAAGGAATTCTAAGTTCAAACGCCGTTTTTGACTCCAGATAAACAGTTTCGATTTGAAATCAATCTCTTCTTCCAGAATTTTGTTCAGGTCGACGTATTTGCGGAAAATAAAATGATTCAGTGTTTTTTTTGCAACATCAAAACCACCGTCAAGGTAAATAGCTCCTATAATTGCTTCAAAAGCATTTCCTTCCAACGAGTTAAGATTAATAGATCGGCCTTTGTGATAACGCAGAATACTTCTGAGATCTAATTCTTCACCGATTTCCGAAAGTGTTTTGCGGGAAACCACCTTCGACTTCACTTTGGTCAAATAACCTTCATCTTGTTCCGGGAATTTCTGAAATAAAAATTCCGCTATTACAGCATCCAGGATTGCATCACCCAAAAACTCTAAACGCTCATTGGAATAGGTAGAATCAGAATTGGTTGAGTATGAAATGGATTTGTGGGTAATAGCTTCCTTGAAAACAGCAATGTTTTTGGGTCGATAACCAAATTTCTGCACAAAAAAACGTACTAATGCCAAATCATCAGCGGATTGTTTACTGCCTAAAAATGGAATTTTAAATTTCACGAAGCTGAAGCTTACCCTTTAAACTTACTGACAATCACAGAAGTATTGTGACCACCAAAGCCAAATGTATTGGATAAAGCTACATTGACAGTTCTTTTTTGCGCCTTGTTAAAGGTGAAATTCAAACGGTTGTCAATTTCGGGATCATCTGTGAAATGATTGATTGTTGGTGGAACGATATCGTTCTGAACCGCCAGGATACATGCAATTGCTTCAATAGCTCCTGCTGCCCCCAATAAATGTCCGGTCATAGATTTTGTTGAACTGATGTTCAGGTTGTATGCATGCTCTCCGAAAACCTGAAGAATGGCTTTTGTTTCTGCTACATCTCCCAAAGGAGTAGAAGTACCATGAACATTCACATAGTCAACTGCACTCGGATCAATTTCTGCGTCTTCCAACGCAGCGATCATAGTATTCCGTGCACCAATTCCATCCGGATGCGGAGCAGTCATGTGATAAGCATCACCGGACATTCCACCGCCAAGAACTTCGGCGTAGATTTTTGCACCTCGCTTGATTGCATGGTTGTACTCTTCTAAAATGAGAGCACCGCCACCTTCACCTAACACAAACCCGTCACGATCTAAATCGAATGGGCGTGAAGCTGTTTCCGGTGAATCGTTTCGGGTAGACAAGGCTCTAAGCGCATTGAATCCACCCATTCCCATTTCGTTTACTGCAGCTTCCGAACCACCTGTCACAATAGCATCTGCTTTTCCTAAACGAATTAAATTGAATGCATCAATAATTGCGTTTGTAGCCGAAGCACAAGCAGAAACAGTTACGTAGTTTGGTCCGCGTAAGCCGTATTTAATGGAAATATGACCGGCAGCAATATCTGCGATCATTTTAGGGATAAAGAACGGATTGAATTTCGGAGTTCCGTCACCGCTGAAGAAATTCTGAGCTTCGTCCTGGAAAGTTTTTAAACCACCTATTCCCGAACCCCAGATTACTCCAATACGATCAACGTTTGGTTCCGATTCCATCAATTTAGAATCAACCATGGCCTCTGTAGCAGAGACCATGGCATATTGTGAAAATTGATCTAATTTCCGAGCTTCTTTTTTGTCGATGTGATCTTCGACATTGAAATTTTTTACTTCACAAGCAAAGTTTGTTTTAAACTTGGATGCATCAAATTGTTGAATAATTGCGGCGCCACTTTTACCATCGATCAATGCATTCCAATATTCTGAAACGGTATTTCCAATGGGTGTAATAGCCCCTAAGCCAGTAACAACAACTCGTTTTAGCTCCATAAAGTTTAATTTGGTTAATGCTTGTAAAAGCCTGTTTTAGTTAGCGTTTTTCTCAATGTAAGAAACCGCGTCACCAACAGTTTGAATGTTTTCAGCTTGATCGTCTGGAATAGCGATATTGAATTCTTTTTCGAATTCCATAATCAACTCAACTGTGTCTAGTGAATCCGCACCTAGATCATTTGTGAAGCTTGCTTCGTTTGTTACTTCGCTTTCTTCAACTCCTAATTTATCTACGATAATAGATATTACTCTTGATTTGATATCAGACATCTCTAAATTCTTTTATAAGGTTTTTCAGCTTGCAAAGAAAATAGGAAATGCGATAAAAACAAAATATCTCACAACTTAATTCTGTTTTTAAACAAACAAGTAGCCGATTCATTTATTTATAATTGTTCATAAATCAAAAAGATAGGGCAATTATTGTTGGTACATCAGCGGCAGGAATTGACTCAGGATTGTCTTGTTTACCCCTGAACTTATTCTAACTTTGCAGCATGAACACAACGGCTATCGCTCTTTTTGCTTCCGGAAACGGTTCCAATGCGATTAATTTGATCCGGTATTTTGAAAAGCATCCTTCTGTGAAGGTGTCGCTTGTAGTTTGCAATAGGGAAAGTGCTCCTGTTGTTGAAAAATCCAGAGAATTAGGGATTGAAGTGCTGGTTGTGTCTAACGAACAGGTTGAAAATGGTTTGACACTGCTCCAGGAATTGGATTATCGTTCCATTAAATGGATTGTACTTGCTGGTTTCCTGCGTAAAATTCCGCTAAACCTGCTTCGCGGATATCCGAATCGGATCATAAATGTTCATCCGGCACTTTTGCCGAAATATGGCGGACAAGGCATGTACGGAATGAATGTTCATCGTGCGGTTGTTGATGCAAAAGAATTGAAAAGCGGAATTTCCATACATTTAGTGAATGAGGAATTTGATAAGGGGAAACTTCTTGCACAGTTTGAAACGGAAATTTTAGCTACAGATACACCGGAAATGGTGGCTGAAAAAGTACAAATGCTCGAACATCAACATTTCCCGGAGGTTGTTGAAAAAGTGATTAGTTATGATTGAAAGTATCGAGAAGTTTTTTGACGGTTTTGACGCAGCGGAGTTCTTTAAGGCTGCTACAGTATTGTTCGCTGTTGTTGATGTTATAGGATCGGTTCCGATGATTATCAAGATTAAGGAACAAGCAGGTGAAATCCATCCTATGAGAACGAGTTTGGTTTCTCTTGGAATCATGATCGGATTCCTGATACTGGGAGAAAGTATCCTGAAACTTTTTGGTGTAGATGTGCAATCCTTTGCGGTAGCAGGTTCGTTTATTCTATTTGCAATGGCGCTGGAAATGATTCTTGGCGTGCGACTCTTTCGTGATTCGGTTTCGGGTAAAACGGCAAGCGTTGTTCCGTTAGCGTTCCCAATTATCGCCGGGGCAGGAACCATGACAACTCTGGTGGCACTTCGGGCAGAATTTCAAAGTATCAACATTGTTTTAGCTGTTATTCTGAACATTGTGATCGTTTATGCAGTTCTCCGACTAACGAAAAAAATTGAGCATTTGCTGGGTCCGGGAGGAATTGCAATTCTAAAAAAGGTTTTCGGAATTATTCTTCTTGCAATAGCAGTGAAACTCTTTACAACGAATATTGCTTCTATTGTAAGTGACATGTACAATACTCCGAAGTAGAGAGATACAATGTTCAAAAAGATTCAGGCATTTTCACCATTAAGGAATTAAGGTTCATTTAGAACATAACTTAATTCTCTTAATCTCTTAATGGTTCAAGATTCAAATTGATCGCTTTGAAGCATTGAACATTTAATCTTTTGGACTTATTTCTCCGCATGCTGCGGTACAGGTTGTGACATGGTATAGCCATAGAATGGAATAGTCATTTCTTTCCCGTCTCGTATGATATAAACTTCACTTTCCTGGTAAACACTTCCGTAAATACTATAGCCTTTTATTTCGTCGCCAATCTGCAATCCGGAAGTTTCAATACCTAAGTTTTTTTCGATTTTTGTAACGAATGTTTTTCCGGAAGAAGAATCTTTTTCCATAACAAACCCACTTGCAGGAACTTTCGTTTGCCGCATCTCCAATTGATTATTCAGATTTTCATTCAATGCTTCTATTGGAATAAGTTCACCGTTCAGGATGTATTTTTTGTAATCGGAAGAAATATCGTAATTCATAAGGTTCAGTATTTCACTTTGCAACCACTGCCAGCTGAATTGCCGCTTTTCCAGTTTGGTCTCGCTTAACATAAGGCGCATGACATATTTCAGATCATATTGCCCGTTCGAAACTTTCTGAAGTTTTCCGTCTAAGTAATAAGCGAAAATACTTCCCCGGTTATAGGGTAGTTTTCCGTAGTAAGTGCCACCCCAGAAATTCGCCTTGATGCTGTCGTTATGAGCTGAAGCCAGTGGATTGTTGTAATGAATTGCAAAAACGGAATCAAGCAATTCAGTATATTCTTCTTTCGATATTAAACCTGATTCATACATGTTTTTCCGGCTGAAATAATCTGTAAAGCCTTCTGAAAACCAATAAGAAAGCTCTTCATCCGCTCCATTTTTAATCTGGTTTCCAATCCAGTGATGCATCAATTCGTGATGAAACAAATAATTGAACGTACTCACTTGTGCGGTATTGTTACAAGTGGCTATAACCGCAAATGAGTTTTGTAATCCTGTTCCTGAATACGATTGCTCATTTTCATTTTCATATCCGCCGGCAGAAACAGTGATGAGATAACTTTTTGTCGAATAATCATCCCAGAATTTCCGCTGTTGCCGGAGGGTCGATTCAACAAGTGCGCCCATTTCCTGATCTTTGAACACCCATTTCCCGCGAATAGCAAAATAAGTAATTTGCTTTTTGTCGTTCTGTTGCTCATGCAATCTGTAATCGCCGCCAATCAAGATACCGTTCTGCAAATCTTCAACGGTTGCGAAGCTTAATTTTTGAACCAAACCGTTCCCAAAACTGGTTATTGGCTTGGAAACATATTGTTCCGGATAGTTTTTCCAGCGAATAGTGAAATTGTACCTGTTGCCCGAATTGTCTTCCGGCAGTATAAATCCGGAATTCGTAAATAGTGTAAAATAGGAAGGTTTAATGGTTGGTAAATATTCCTGGCCTCTTCCCGGAATGGTGTCTTCTACAGTGTTTTTCAGGCGATAGGTAATTTGAATTCGTGCGTTTTTCTTGTATTTTAAAGAAATGGCTGAATCGCTTGCAATGTAGTCTGCGTTTTTCACGCTTACCAATTCAATGAATTCGTTTTTGTCTTCCATTCCCCAAACCTGCGGCATCATAAAACGCATTCCACCTTGTTCTTTTTGCTTAAACTCAATGGTTACTATGAAGTGCGATTGATCTCCATTAACTATCGGTTCAATAGTGTAATCGAATTGTTTCAGATTTTGGGAATGCGACGTGCTAAGGAACAAAGCACTAAACAGAAGTAGAATCAGGATTTTTTGCATGGAACAAATATAAATTTTCAGTATATATGAGTGCGAGAAAGTTTGAAAATCGGCAAGAATATCAAAGAAGCTCAATACTAATGACCGACTTGTGCTGATCTTTGTTACAGTTAGTCTAGATTAAACTTAACTTTGCAGGATGGAAGAATTGCTTGATTCACTTGGGAAGTCGCTAAAACCAAAAGTTAATTATACAGCTTTAATTGTCTGGCTTTGTGTTCTTGGAGCTGGTTTGCTGTTTAGAAGTATGCATTGGCCTTTCGGTAGCACATTTATTATCCTTTCAAGTGCTGCGATAACGGCCTTCACGTTTTCTAAAGTGTTGATGATTACAAAATTCATGAATTTTCCTCTTCTATTTTTGGGTGGAACTTGTGTGATTTGGATGATCATTTTTCTTTGGGGTGCATTTTTTAACCAAGGACATCCGTATAATGTTTATGGATTAGCGATGTACTTAATCTTCTTTGTGATAATGTTTGCGATTCATTCAGCTATCAATTATTCACTTCGAAAAAAAGCCACTTGGACATAACTGCACATTTAAACTGTACTTTTGCACTATGAATCTGCATGAAGCTCTTAATGATCGCGTAGGCGAACATCGTGTTCAACTGATGGCAAATCCTGTTCATCCGGAACAGAAACTCTACGTTTTATACCTCGAATTGCACGTTCCGCTTACTATCATAATGACTTCATCGCTTTCAACATACGAAATGCCGGTTACCGATAAATGGAAAGGTCGTGAACACAATGAATTGTTCTTTGCTCTGCCTGCTTATTGGGATATAAACGATAAGGAGAATGCTGCTCTAACCGCATTGTACGACTGGATTTACCGATTGGAGACTTTCGTTACATCCAAAAACACATGGTTCGGCCCCGGGCATTCCATTCCATGCGGAAATCCATCTGAAGCCATTTCTCCGATCCTCAAGCAAGACAATTTTATACTGTTGGAACCGATGTTCCTGGAGAGCCTATTCCAACCACTAAAAGTGGATGGAAAGCAAGTTTATTTGCTGGCAATTGTCCCGGTTTTCTCAGATGAGCTGGAGTACAAAATGACCAAAGGGACGTACAAATTCGTTCGAAGATTTTACCAGAAAAAATTCGATGAGCGCATAGATGAGTTCCGCGTTTCTATGATGAATAGCAGGTTTAAGCTGTTTTAAGTAAGAGGGAAAGGTAACAGAGTGAGACGGCTACTCCTGAAGGCGGGGCTCCGTTTTCTGATCTCTTCAAAGCCTCTGTAAATAGGCTTTCAATTTTATAAATTTATTTTTTTATATAGGAAGGACTGAATTCATTGGAAATCCGCCCTAGCTTAAAACCTCATCCAAAGCATCAACAAAAAGTCCAGCTGCCTCCTTTAAAATTTCAGGCGTGTGTGCCTGTGAAACAAATCCAACTTCGTAACCGCTCGGACCAATGTAAACTCCTCTTTCAAGCAAAGCACGGTGCAATTTCTTGAATTTTGTCATGTCCGGGTTAATGGCGTCAGCCTGACGGATTCTTTTTGAATCATCAAAATTAATCCAGAAGATAGAGCCTATAGTCACTAATTCGAAATGATACCCTTTTGCTTTTGCGTGATCGTTGATAATTCCTGTGAACAAATGGGTGCGCGCTTCCTGATCTTCGTAAAATCCCGGTTGAATAAGCTCCGTCAATGAAGCGATTCCCGCAGCCATCGCTACCGGATTTCCTGAAAGAGTCCCAGCCTGGTAAACCGGTCCGTCTGGTGAAACACAGCTCATGATCTCGTTATTCGCGCCGTAAGCTCCAACTGGAAGCCCGCCGCCAATAATTTTTCCGTAAGTCACTAAATCGGGTTGAATGCCGTAATATCCAGCTGCACCGGAGAATCCAACTCTAAATCCGGAGATGACTTCATCGAAAAACAAGAGCGACCCATATTCCGTACAAATATCACGCAATGCATATAAGAACGTGGTTTCCTGCAAAAGCAAGCCGTTATTTGCCGGAATGGGCTCAATGATTACACAGGCAATTTCTTTCCCGAAACGCTCAAAACATTCCTTCAAAGCTTCTTCGTTGTTTAATGGAAGAACAATTGTTTCGTTCACAAAAGCTTCCGGAACACCAGCACTGGATGAGTTTCCAAAGGTTACTAAACCTGAACCGGCTTTTACTAAAAGTGAATCAGAGTGACCGTGGTAACAGCCTTCGAATTTTACAATTTTATCGCGTTTGGTATAACCTCTCGCTAAGCGAATAGCCGACATAACAGCTTCAGTTCCTGAACTTGTAAAGCGAATTTTTTCAATAAACGGATTGTTCGAAATAATCAATTCGGCCAATTCATTTTCTAAGCGTGTTGGTGCTCCGAACGTTGTTCCGTTTTGAAGTGTTGTAACAATTTTCTCGTATACTTTCGGGTGATTGTGACCTAAAATCAGCGGCCCCCAACTGCCGCAAAAATCAATGAACTCGTTATCATCCTCATCCCAAATTCTGGCGCCATCCCCTTTTTTTATGAAAAGCGGAGATCCGTCAACAGATTTAAATGCACGAACTGGTGAATTTACTCCTCCGGGAAAATAAGTTTTTGCCGTTTGAAAAAGTGCTTCTGAATTGGACTGCTTCATGATTTTATACGAATTTGAATGTGTATCTTTGAACAACTTTTGTTCGCAATTTGAACAAGAGTGCCACAAAATTAGTAGAATTAAGATTTAAGATGTCCAAATTTGAGAATTCTCTTCAGGCAGCTCAGGCATTTGATGCAGCCGACGAATTAAAAGTGTACAGAGAGCGCTTTCATTTTCCAACTTTTACAGATAATCCTGTGCGATATTTCACTGGGAATTCACTGGGACTACAGCCGAAAAGCGTGCGTGAAAAGGTGAATCTTGAATTAGACGATTGGGCAAAATGGGGTGTTGAAGGACATTTTCACGGAACAAATCCCTGGTTCAAGTATCATGAGTTTTTGACACAATCTGCAGCGAATGTGGTTGGGGCTCTTCCGAAAGAAGTTGTAATTACGCATTCATTGACTACAAATTTGCATTTGCTGATGGTTTCGTTTTACAGACCGGAAGGAAAAAGAACGAAAATTTTGTGTGAGGCGAAAGCATTTCCGAGTGATTTGTACGCATTGGAATCACAAGTGCGTTTTCATGGTTTAGATCCGAAGGTTGACATGGTTGCAATGGAACCGCGTGAGGGTGAACATATATTGCGTGACGAGGATATTCTGAACAAAATTGCAGAATTGGGTGATACGCTTGCTTTGGTTATGTTTGGCGGAGTGAATTACTATACCGGGCAATTACTGGATATGAAATCAATTACCGAAGCCGGACACGCAGTTGGCGCTCATGTTGGTTTTGATTTGGCGCATGCTGCCGGAAATGCATTATTGGAATTACATAACTGGAATGTGGATTTTGCCGCCTGGTGTTCGTACAAATATTTGAATTCAAGTCCCGGTGGTGTTTCCGGAATGTTTGTTCACGAAAAATTTGCTAATCGTCCGGATCTGCCGCGTTTTGCAGGCTGGTGGGGTTATGATAAGTCGACAAGATTTATGATGGAGCCAGGCTTTGTACCGATGGAAGGTGCTGAAGGCTGGCAGCTAAGTAACGCACCGGTTTTGGGAATGGCCGCACATTGGGCATCTTTGGAAATCTTCGATGAGGTTGGTATGATGAAATTGCGTGAGAAAAGCGATCAATTAACAGCATACCTCGAGTTTATCCTAGATGAATTATCAGCGAAATACGGTGAACATTGCAGTTTTGAAATCATTACTCCGCGTGAGAAGCATAGAAGAGCAGCGCAGTTGTCAATTTTGCTCCATGGAAAAGGAAAAGAAGTTTTTGAAGCAATCAGCGCGAATGGCGTTGTGGCCGACTGGCGTGAACCGAACGTAATTCGCGTTGCACCGGTTCCTTTGTATAATTCTTTCGAGGATGTGTATTATTTAGGGAAGTATTTGGAAGAAGCAATTAGATAAACCACAAGGGTACTGAGAACACTATTGAATTACTTCTTTGTGTACTTGTGAGTAAACTAAGCGGAGTCAAAGTATGGTAAATAGAGTGAACACGAAGGAGGTTCAGATAACGAATTATTTCTTTGTATCCTTTGTGCCTTTGTGGTAAAAGTGAGAGGATGCAATGAACAAGCGCCCTAGTGGCAAAAAGATATAGAATGAAGAAAGTAGCAGTAGTAGGAGCAGGTCTTGTAGGAAGTTTACAAGCCATATTATTAGCAAAACGAGGAGTTGAAGTGTCGGTTTTTGAACGCAGGCCAGATCTTCGTAAAGCAACACTTATTGGTGGGAAATCAATCAATCTGGCTCTTTCCGATAGAGGATGGAAAGCTTTGGAATTAGCCGGAATTGCTGAAGATATTCGTGCTATTTCTATCCCGATGTACAAACGGTGTATGCATGCTTTGGATGGAACGCTCACTTATCAGCCTTACGGAAAAGAAGATCAGGCAATTTACTCTGTTTCCCGTGGTGGATTGAACCAGAAACTGATGAATCTGGCAGATAACTTTCCGAATATCTCATATTACTTCAATCGTAAGTGTGATGATGTAAAACTGGATACAAACACATTGCAGTTTTCAAACAGCGAATCCGGAGAGAAAGAAAATCATCAGTTCGATCATATTTTCGCAACCGACGGAGCTTTCTCCGCAGTTCGTATGCGCATGCAGAAATCAATGCTGTTCGATTATTCTCAGAAATACCTGCACCACGGCTATAAAGAATTGGTGATTCCTGCAAATGAAGACGGAACCCACAAGCTGGACAAAAACTGTCTGCATATTTGGCCGCGCGGCGAGTTTATGATGATTGCACTTGCAAATCTTGATGGTAGTTTTACATGTACCTTGTTCTTTCCGATGTTTGGTGAAACTTCTTTCGACTCTCTAAAAACGAAAGAAGAGGTTGAAGCTTTCTTTGATAAAACATTCCCGGATGCGGTTCCAATGATGCCGACTTTGATCGACGATTATTTCGAGAATCCGACTTCAAGTTTAATAATGGTACGCTGTGAACCATGGAATTACGAGAACAAAATCCTGTTAATAGGCGATGCAGCTCATGCCATTGTTCCTTTTTACGGTCAGGGAATGAACTGCGGATTTGAAGATTGTACGGTTTTCGATGAGTTCTTAAACCAAAGCAATCAAAATTGGGATGGGGCGTTTAAAGCGTTTTCAGATCAACGGGTTCCGGATGGAAATGCGATTTTAGATCTGGCCTTGTTGAATTACATCGAAATGCGCGATTTAACCGGAAATCCGGACTTTCTGCTGCAAAAGAAAATAGAAGCAAAATTCGCGAATCTGTATCCTGAAAAATGGATGCCATTATATTCCCAGGTTACTTTCAGTAATACGCGTTACAGCGATGCATTGAAAAATGGTCAGGCACAGGAAGGCATCATGAAAGAAGTGATGAAAATGGAGAATATCCATGAAAACTGGAATGAACAAGCGGTAATGGATAAAATGTTGGAATTGATTTCTTGAAGCTGATTATGAAGAATTTGCTATTACTTTTTGTCTTGTTTACCCTGAATTGTGCATTCACTCAGCAAAAAGATGAAATTGTTGAAGTAAGAACAGACGAGCGTACCTTCCGGGGGAAAATCAACGAAAAATATGCTATCACGATCTATCTGAAGTATTATCAATCTTCAGGAGAGCACAGAGGTGTCTATTCTGTGAAAGGTTGGTATTATTACGATAACATTCAGCAGAAAATTCCTGTAGTAGGCTTATATGAAAATGATGATTTAACACTTTTCGTGTTCCAGCAAAAGGAGAAACAAGATTCCATACTTGAATTTAACTATGGTGGTTCAAACCTATGGGATGGACTAGAACTGTTGAAAGGAATGTCGGGTTTTGATGAGAAGTTCATCTATAGTTCTGAAATCAAAGAATGGACAACACCAACAAAAACGTTGCCTTTGAGATTGTTTTCAGACAATCTTTCAATTGAACAAACCACAGATTACATTAAAACAACGCATAATAACGAGATCAAATTCATTGACATGGATGAAATGATGGGTTATATCGATAATTGTGAGTTGGTTCACAGCGTTCATTCAAAAACAGAAAACAGTTTTCTTTTG
The DNA here is from genome assembly GCA_946479985.1 of uncultured Flavobacteriales bacterium. Next base: position 26,003 of record CAMLIF010000025.1, on the reverse strand, counting down.
AAATATGAGTTTTCATCCAACCCTTATATTCAGGGGAGATGTGGTGCCGGCACAGAAGATGGTTATGCCGTTTTGAAATACGATGGGAATTATAATTTTCAAAGTTTTCAAAACGTGGTGCTGAACAGTTGTTATGATATACTTTCCAGCGAAACGGTCATTATCAATGATCCAAATCAACTTGTCTTTAAGGTTTCAGACATGGGCGATAAGGTTAAAACCGTGACTATTGATGTTGTAAGGAATATCATAACCGTAAAATAATTGATTGAGAATCTTCGTGAATCAACAATGGATGCCTGAAAAAATGTTGGGGTTTATTGTGTAACCAACTCTATTTCTTAAGATATTTACAAAAAGGAAAACCCATGAGAAATCTCTTAGTCGTTCTATTTGCAATTGGATTTATACTTCCTGCAGTTTCGCAAAAATCAAGAAAATTCAACGGAAAATCACGCAAAGACTTTTTTGGCGGCGCTGAAGATTACAGGGAGATCACCAGGAACGGATTGCAAATTTCGTTCGGGCCAACATATACCTTAACGCGCAATAAGATTCAAACTTTCGAAGGAACGGATGCAAACAATCGTCCCACTGCTTCTAGTATTGATCCCTCTGGTCGGTTTGGTGCGTACATTGATGTCGGAATGGCACATTATCGCCTGAAATCATCGGGTTTTCTGGAAAAACGCCAGGATAGAAGAGCAAAAAACAAGAAAACGGGCCGTGATTTAATAGGTGTGAACTTAATTCACCGAATAGATTGGGGATTGGGATTCGCGTGTATTGGCGGAACAGAATACACCAAGGTTGATTTTCAGGATGCAGGTGGAAACTATGCTTATTCAACTGAAGGAGAAGGAAAATTCTATAACGGCTACGTTTATGGCCGAGTGACAGCAGATCGTTTCACCAAATTGGGCGATAAATGGCATTTGGAAACCGGATTGGGACTGAATTTCAATTTTAATGTTCTTCCGGGTTCACAAGAGTATTCTTCACCGGTTTATGCTCCTCAAAAATTCCAGAAAGATTTCATGGCACAAATTCACGGCCATATCGGATTCAACTATAAGGTCAGAAGAGGAGATTATCTTGTTTTCGGATTTTATCTTCCCGCAATTGGAATTTATGAATCGAACCGATTAAAACCCACAATTCAGTGGTTTTCGAGCAATTATTACCCGCTTTATCCTCAAATTAAATGGATTCATCATTTCACCAAAAAATCGAACGGCTGTAACACGGGAAGTGATGCGGATCGTAAGAAGAATGATGAATACATGCAAAACAGATGATCATACGATCCTTTCGTAAGGAATCGTTTCTTTGGAGTTCATTGATAATTGCTTCAATTATTTATGCGCTGATCTCTTTTGTTAACCAATATTGTTTCCGCACTTATGCCCTGGATTTAGGGGCTTATACGAATGCGCTTTACGATTATGCTCATTTCAGCTGGAACGATAGCAGTACATTCAATGAGGTTCCTGAAAACCTGCTGGCAGATCATTTTGATTTGTACCTGCCGCTTTTTTCGCCGTTGATTTATATTTTCGGGACATACACGCTGTTGGTTGTTCAGCTGGTTGCGGTTTTATTTGGAGCAGTTGGAGTCTATCGTTACCTGGAATTTCGTTTCCCGGAAACCGCTTTTAAGAAATTCGGTCTAGTTTCGTTCCTCATGTTTTTTGGGATTTTCGCCGCTTTTTCGTTCGATTATCACAGCAATGTTGTAGCTACTATGTTTATTCCATGGCTGCTCCTCGCATTTGAAAAAGAAAAATTCCGAAACGTATTTATCTGGACGTTTATAATCCTCATTTCAAAAGAAAACATGGCTTTATGGATTTCCTTCATCGGATTGGGTTTGTTCATCCGGAATTTCAGAAACAGGCCACGGCGTTACACAGCATTAGGAATTTCCGTCTTCTCATTGATCTGGTTTGTTTTGATTTTAGGTGTTGTAATGCCTGTTTTATCAAATGAAGGGGCTTATCCACATTTTCACTATTCCGTTCTTGGAAACAATGCCAGTGGAGCATTGAAACAGCTTTTGACTCATCCTTTAGATAATTTACGCATACTGTTTGTCAACCACACAAACGATCCGGAAAACAACTTTGTTAAAGCCGAATTTTGGATTGTAATAGGTGTAAGCGGATTTTTCTGTTTTCTAGGCAGACCAATATATTTATTGATGCTAATACCGGTTTTCGCACAGAAACTCTTTCATGATTATGTGGCCATGTGGGGAATTAATCAGCATTATGCAATCGAATTTGCACCATTAATTGTTATCGGGACATTCGAATCTATTGCGAAGATCAAAAGCAAGAACTGGATGAAAACCGCCTGTTTTGTAGCGTTGGCATGTTCCCTGGCATGTACAATCCGGGTGATGGATAATACAATTGCTTATTGTGAAAAAGCGAGAATCCGCATATACAAGGCAGCGCATTACCGCAATTACCCGATTCAAAGTGCACATACCTTTTTCAAATTCATTCCGGAAGATGCACCTGTGAGTGCAAACTCTGTTTTTATTCCGCATTTGGCGCTGCGCGAATCAGCTTATCAGTTTCCGATTATTCGTGATGCAGAATACATTCTTTTGCTGAAAACCGAAAACACATATCCGCTTTCTATTGAGGATTATAAGCTGAGAAAAGACAGTTTGCTGCAATCATCATATTGGCGGGTTTTGAAACAAAACGAAACTTTTCTGCTCCTGAAGAAAACCCATTTCAATAATCGTCCGTAATTTCAACAGACTTTAGAAATAAATTATGAAAAGAATCTATTACCTCAGTACTTGCGACACCTGCGCAAAAATATTGGCTCAGATTAAAGCTCCGAAAGACGTAGAATTGATTGATATCAAGGCTGCAAATATTGATGGTGAAACACTTGACTGGATCAAGGAAAAAGTTGGTTCTTATGAAGCATTGTTTTCAAAACGAGCAATGAAGTACAGAGGATTAGGTTTACACGAAATGGAACTTTCAGAGGAAGACTACCGCAAATACATGTTGGAAGAATACACGTTCCTGAAGCGGCCGTTCATTATTTACAATGAGAATGTTTGGATTGGCAACACGGCGAAAGTTGTTCTGGATGCCGAAAATTTCTTTGCCAAATTGTAATGTTCACGGTCGGAGATTTCATTTATTCTTTCGAAGAAGGACACTATCATATTGTCCATGTTTTGCAGGTTTCAGAAGATTATCTGGTGAAAGATCACTGGGATATTTCAAACTTGAATTGTGATGAGCTCGAAGTTCGTTCATGGGTAAAACGAGTGAGTACTGCCTTCTGTGAAAAGTATGAATTTCTGAAAAACCAGGAGTTAACGGACAGAGATCAGGAAGAAATCGTTCGTTTTCTGGATATTGAAAAAGGACTGAATGCTAGGAAGCAGCGAACAGCTTCTATGTCCGTTTTGGTCGAAACTGCGATTCAAAACCAGGATTTTCTTCACGCTTTGGAATTGCTCACTGAATGGGCCATGCTGGAGAAATATCACCCGGAAATATATTTGATACGGGAAGATTGCCTGAGAAAATTAGGCCGTTATGCCGAGGCTGACTATGAACGCCACGTTTATCAAACCTTAACGGGGAAATAGTCTTGTCGAATCTAATGTTCAAACTTCGCAATTAGATGTTTGCAACGATTATTTCCAGTCTTTTGAAGCTTTTTTAGCCAGTTTCTTACGCAGTTTCTTCAATACTTTATCACGTGAACTTGCTCCTGAAATCTTCAGCAAATCGGTATAAACCAATTCATTATTGCGGTAAAAATGAAACTCAAATGTTACAGAAACAATATCCTCTTTATATAACGGGAATAAGTTCTCAGCGGCAAGATCTTCAGTAATATTAAAGTTTTTTGAACTCGGTTTGAATGTTTTATCGTAGCCGCGAACAGAAACCAACATAAGCGTATTGTACCCTTTTTCTTTCAAAACAGTAGTCATTGAATCGGTGATCAAAACCTGCGGATCACCGCCTTGTTTCAATAAGTTTAGAGAAACTGTATTTTTTACATTAGATCGGGAAAGTGTTTCTGATAAAGCAATTTCCAGGGAAAATCTGTCCTCCTGCTTGTCTAAATGACTAACGATAACGGCATTCGTGAGTTTCAAATCTTTGGTTATGGTGCTTTTCGCAACAGAATCAGTTTGGGCAAACAATGAACTTGTTGTAATAAAAGCAAAGATCAATAAAACGTACTTCGACATATTGTGTTGGTTTTAGTTGGGGAAATTACCTAAGATGTGGCAATAAACACCGCTATTTAGCATTAATTCTCAAATTTTCTAGAAGATCTGACTTGCAATCTTCTTAACTGTAACTGAATTTGACATGGTGTAGTAATGAATAGAAGGAACTTTTGCTGCTTTCAATTCTTTTGATTGCTGGATTCCCCATTCTATGCCAACTTCGGCCACAGCTTCATTCGTTTTACATTTCAATAACTCTTTCGATAATGCTTCCGGTAAATCAATATGGAAAACCTTTGGCAGAAATGAAATGTGGTTCAACGATTGGATTGGTTTTAAGCCCGGAATAATCGGAACATGAATATCCATTTTTCTGCAGGCATCAACAAAATCAAAATATTTCTGGTTATCGAAGAACATTTGAGTTACAATATAACTTGCCCCGGCATCTACTTTTTGTTTCAAATAATGCATGTCGGTGCTAAGGTTCATCGCTTCAAAGTGCTTTTCCGGATATCCGGCTGCGCCAATACAGAAATCGGTTGGTGATAACAATACATCATCTACCAGATAATTTCCTTTGTTCATGTCTGCGATTTGTTCAATTAAATTCACAGCATACGAATGACCCTCGGGATCCGGTTTAAACGTAGCTTCCGTTTTGATAGAATCTCCTCTTAAAGCAAGTACATTATCAATGCCTAAAAACTGCAGGTCGATCAGTGCGTTTTCTGTTTCTTCCTTGGAAAATCCACCACAAATCAGATGCGGAACGGCATCAATAGCATATTTATTCATAATTGCAGCACAGATACCAACCGTTCCCGGCCTTTTTCTGATTGCAATTTTTTCAAGTAATCCTTTTTCTCTTTCCTTATAAACGAATTCTTCCCGATGGTACGTTACATTAACGAATTTGGGTTTAAATTCCATTAGCGGATCAATTCCGTTAAAGATTGATTGAATAGTAGCTCCTTTCAAAGGAGGTAAAATTTCAAAGGAAAATAGCGTGTCTTTCGCCTGGTTCAAATGTTCGATAACCTTCATGGTCGTAAAAAATCGTTTTAGGGAAGCAAAGATAACGCTTTCCTCATTGTTAAAAGATGAAGTTTGAAATTGATTTTAGGATGATTTTACCATTCAAGCAATAAAGAGTGCCGTTTACTATAAGCTTACTGTTAAAAAGTGTTGAAATTAAAATATGATGAATAAATGTGCGTTACCTTTGTATAACTCAAGTGAGAGAACAAGCGGAGTACTTTGGTATGAAACTTGTAATCCATTCGAGGTTAGTTTTCATAAGTAGTAGTAGTTTAGGTTGGAACAAGAGAGAGGCACCCGCTTCTCTCTTGTTGTTTTTATACGTTTCGTCTGAAACCGCCATAAATTTCTCCTTGAGATTCAATCCGGGAGCACTGAAAAATTACCAGGGTAATAAAATTTGTTTCGTCAAAAGTGAATTTTATTCGTTGAAAAGTGCGATTTGTTCGTTTTATTAAATTTTTTTGTTATATTCGTTCAGATGAAATTCTCCAAATAAGTTTCATCTTAGTAGTAGTAGTTAGTTTAGGTAGTGTGAAAAGAGGCTTTGGCCTCTTTTCGTCATTTAAAGGCTGAGTACTTTATTCAAATCAATTAAAACAACTCCATTGGTTCCGTAGTCTTCATAAACCAATTTGAATTTGGGAGTGTTTTCATCAATAGAATAAATCTTATCTAACTCATAAAAGAATGATTGGTTTACCTGCTTAAACGGAAGTTCATTTTTTGTCAGGGCCTTTTCAATTTCCCCGCCTGGCACAATTACCAATTTTTCAACTTTCGGGTTAATTGCAAACCTTGATTTTTCGCCTGGCTGAACAAATTCGCAGAACATGTAATCGGCGTTCATTTCATCGAAAACGATTACCAGAGCACAGAACTTCGATTTATTCGTGAATGCACAGTGGCTTGGGCCTTTCTTATCTTTCAAAGAAAGTGTTCCGGGAAGAAGCTTCTTTGACTTATTCTTATTAGTGAATGAAAGTGCGAATGTTGTATTGTTCCTCTTTTTCCAGTTCCTGTGATATTTCCAGAACAATTCGTTGCTGGATGCGTGCAGTGTCACCAGTTCGGATGGTGGGGCCTGCAGATAACTATCGTAATTTTCTTCCCCGGAAAGAATATTTTTTTGTTTGTAATCGTCCAGAAGCGAATCGAGCTCGAAGCGTTCTTTTTGAGAAAGCTCCATGAACGAAGTGTCTTCTTGCTGCATTCTTTTTTCGCGTTTCGCCGGAATAAGCATGATCCAGAAAATGCTTAGAGTTAGAACAATGAGAACGGAGGAAAGGACCATAATACGTTTCCACGGAACACGAACGGCTTCTACCTTAATTTTCCCGAGGCGAATGTCGTTTTTCAAAGCGTTTAACTCTGTTCGGTGTTCCGAATTAACTTCCAGCAACGTCAATTTTGATAGTATTCCCTGGATGAGTCTTTTAGAAGCTTTTTTGTGACGTATGAAATTCACCAGAACCTCCATCCACTTTGCTTTTACGCGATAATGCCGTGGATTGAAGCTGTTCAGTAATTCCCAAAACTCCGGGGTTAGTTCCTGGTGGATGTAATTGAAAATATATTGATCTGAGGCAGCGTTTTCGAGGTGTTTCAGGAAGTTGGTCCGAAAATTATCGAGCCAGTCGGCTACTTTGTCCTGGATTCTATCCTGGTGCTCGTCATCAAGAACGGTACTGAAAGAAACAATTATTCGTGCACTATGCAGATCAGTTATTGCCTGCGATTTCTCCTTTAATATCGGGTAAACCAGCGGTGTGACAAACGTTTTAAACTGTTCGAATTGGGCATGTTTAGAAATGTCGAACTCATTTTGAAACCCAATCACTTTTGGATCACGCTTCAATAACAGGATGATCTGTTTCTGTTGTTTCAGCCAGCTAAAATAAACCGCCAGTTCGTCGTTTGTGAGTTGATGAAAAAAAGAACTAAACTGTAAATGTTCGGGATTCAACCATGTTTCCGGGTTAATTCCTGCAGCAATAAATTTTTGTTTTACAACTTCAGCTGACATGTTTAATCAGCTTTAAGTACCTGAAGTGCCTTCTGCATTTCTTTGTCTTTCGAAGCAATTACGAGAAAATACCCGTCTTCAATAAACAATTGTCGCGCAATTTCGGCTTTTAAGGCTGTTCTGATTAACTCGCGGCTCACCAGAAATTCTTTGCGATTAACTGGCAGACCTAATTCATTGGAAGCGTATGAAACCAAACCATCCAGATCCTTGTTCGAAGGTTCGAACTGTTTGTTGAATGTTTGAATGGAGTTCCACTTTTGCCTTTTGTTTGAGACGAAGTCAAAAGCAAATTGCTGAATCGCATTCGAGTATCGAAGTTCGAGATAGTATACCGTTGAGTTGGAAGTATCAAGCGGTACAAATTTGTCGGGCATGATACCGCCGCCGCCATAAACTGTTCTTCCCTTCAGGGTTTTAAAACGCGGTGCATTTTTGAAAATACTCGAATCGACTGAGAAATATTCACCGTTTTTTTCGCGGTCATTCTCTTCATGGTAATACTCGCTGTAACCATTCTTGAATGAGCGTTGTATACAACGTCCGGAAGGCGTGTAATAACGTGCAATTGTTAAACGCAGGTTACTACGGTCGCGCAACGGGAAATCGCGTTGTACAAGCCCTTTTCCGAAAGAACGTCGGCCAATGATAGTTGCTCTGTCGTTATCCTGTAAAGCACCGGCAACAATTTCACTCGCTGAAGCCGAATTTTCATTGATTAGTACAACAGTTGGTGTTTTTTGTAAAAGACCTTTATCTGTTGATTTGTATACTTCGCGTTGTGTTTTTTTGCCTTTCACTTCAACAATGGTCATTTTGCCGGGAAGAAATTCATCTACAATTTCTACAGCTTCCTGCAAAACCCCACCCGTATTGTCGCGGAGATCAAAAATCAGTTTTTTCATTCCGGATTTTTGCAGTTTTTCTACCGCTGCATGAAATTCCTCACCGGAACTCATTGAGAATTGTTCCAGTCGAATAAATCCGGTCTCATTGTCAATCATTTCAGCACAACTGATTGATGGAATGGGAATAATTCCACGCAAAAGCGACTTCTTGATCTTACGTTTATTTCTGTAAAGGGTCAGTTCAACTTTCGTGTTTTCTCTCCCTTTCAGCATTTTGGTTACTAAATCATTCTTCAATTTTTTGCCTGTCACGGGTTTTGAATTGATTATTATGATTTTATCTCCTGCCAAAATTCCTGCGCGTTGTGAAGGTGAATTGGCAACTACGTTCGTTACACATAGCGTGTCTCTGATAATTGCAAATCGAATTCCGATCCCGCCAAATTCGCCATCAATTTGTTCATTAGCGGCAACAAGATCTTTGGCCGGGATATAATTGGAATGCGGGTCCAGTTTATGAAGCATATCGTTAACAGAATTCTCAAACAATTCGTCCTGATTAACATCATCAACATAAGCCAATCCTATAATGTTCAGAATGTCCTGCATTTTGGAATTGTATTTATTCTGAACTTCCGGAGCAACAGTATTTGTTCTGTTCAGAAGAGATCCAAGTAACAATCCGATTACAAGGAAAACCATTAGAAATAATGGTTGTAAATAGCTTTTTTTCATTTAGTCAAGTGTAAAAGGATTGGGTATATGTACCACCTCAACTCCTGCATCACGCAGAAAATCGACTCCTGTAGCGTCTTTATAATCGTTTACATAAACAACACGTCTAATTCCGGCCTGAACTACTAATTTACTACAATCTTTGCATGGAGAAAGCGTAATGTAGAGCGTTGCATCGCTGCAGTCGTTGGTAGATCGGGCAACTTTGAGTATTGCATTAGCTTCTGCATGAAGCACATACCAATGAGTTTGGCCAAGATCATTTTCGCAGCTGTTTTCAAAGCCGGCTGGAGTGCCGTTATATCCGTCAGAAATAATACGGCCGTCACGAACTATCAAGGCACCTACTTTTTTACGTACACAATGAGATAATTCTGCCCATGTGTTTGCCATTCGTAAATAAGCTTTGTCGTATCTGTTCTGTTTTGCTTCGATCATAGATTTCTGTTGCTGTGGACAAAGGTATTCAACTCAGCGTAAATTTGTATCCAACACCTCTAACTGAGTGAAAATAAATTGGGTTTTTGGGATCGGATTCAAAAAGCTTTCGAAAATTGAGGATATAATTGTCTATGGTTCGGCTTGTAGGGAACTGTTCACTGGTCCAAAGTGAATTCAGAAGTGAATCGCGGGATACAACTTCTCCTTCATGTCTTATGAAATAGTCAAGTAATTCAATTTCTCGTTTCGACAAGAAAACTTTCTCATTGGTAAGCATATTTTCCACTTCAAAGGAGGTGAAATCGATGCGCTGAGAGCCAATGGTAAATTGGTCTATGCTCTTTTTTGATTGGGGTACCAAAATCAGATTTTTAACGCGAAGCAAGAGCTCTTCCAGGTCGAAAGGTTTTGGTAAATAGTCGTTTGCACCAATTTTTAATCCTGCTATGCGGTCAACTGTTGAGCCTTTAGCGGAAAGAAAGAGGATTGGAATGTTTGAATGTTGACGGTAAGCCCGACAGATATCTATGCCACTTACTTCCGGAAGCATCAGGTCCAGGATAACCAAATGATAGTGATTAAGCGAATCGGCCAGCTCTAATGCCTTTCTCCCATTGGAAATTACGGTTACCTGATACGACTCAAGTTCAAGGTTCAGCTGCAGCATTTCACTGATACTTTCTTCATCTTCAATTACTAGTATATGCTGCATAAATTAAATTCTTTGAGTATTGCTTTATTTTTTGATTAGAACAATGTAAATTTGGTTCTTGAGCTAAAACTATAAAATTAAAAACTATGAAAGGAAAACTACTCTCCACGGGTCTGTTTTTAGCATTTTTTTGTTTGTCGGGCTTTTCGCAGGAACTAACTGCAGTGAAAAGAACGCTAACAGTGCTTAAAACAACTCCAACCTTAGAACTGACCCCGCCGAATATGGAACCTGTCAGGGCTGAAGATGAAATTAATGACAGAAATGGAATGCTGTATCGTATTGGTGTTTACGGTTACACAGATATTACAACAGAAAACCAGGGTACCTGGGTAACAACTGCTGACGGAAGTAAAGTTTGGCAATTGAATGTTAAATTTAGCGGCGCAGAAGCACTATCTTTTTTGTTCGAAACATTCAAAATTTACGGAGGAACTACTGTAGATGTTTTCGCAACAGACGGTAAGCGTTTGCACAAAACATTAACTTCAGCCGACGTTTTGGATCATTTCCAGCAAAATATTGCTTTGTGTTTTGGAGACGAAATGACGTTGCAAATTAGTGAACCTGCAGGAACTCAGGCTTCTGAAATTAAAATTGACCGGGTTGTTTATAACTACCGTTCAACAGGAAATCCGAATGTAGAGAAAGATTTTGATGATTCTGAATCATGTGAAGTCAATGTAAATTGTACTCCTGTTGGAGACTCATGGCAAGAAGAAAAAAGAGGTGTCGCGCGTATTTATGTAGTTGACGGTTCAGGTGCCGGATGGTGTTCAGGAAGTTTAATGAATAACACCGCTCAAAACTGTAAACCATTGTTTTTAACTGCTTTGCACTGTGGCGTGAGCACATCGGCATCTAATTCGAACCAATGGCGTTTTTATTTCCGATATGAATCTCCTAACTGTACAAATCCTGGTTCTGCCGGAACATTGGATGATTATTACATTACGGGATGCGTGCGTTTGGCAAATTCGAATGATGGCGGAGGTGATTCCGGGTCAGATTTCTTACTAGTTCAATTGGGAACTTTGGCAAACGAATCAACAACAGTTACAACATTAAAAACCGCAAATTTCAATGCTTATTGGAATGGATGGGACGCAAATACTACAGCAACCACAGGTGGTGCAGGTATTCATCATCCGGCAGGAGATATAAAAAAGATCTCAACTTTTACCGGTTCTACTACTTCTACAGGGTGGAACGGAAATGGATTGCAATCGCACTGGAGACTAACATGGACAAGTAATGCAAACGGATATGGTGTAACAGAAGGAGGATCTTCCGGATCTCCTTTATTCAATAATGCAGGAAGACAAATTGGTACTTTAACAGGAGGCGGATCATATTGTACGGCGCAAACTGCACAAGATTATTATGGTAAAATGTCGTACCACTGGACTTCTAACGGAACACCTGCAAACGAGCAATTGAAAACGTACCTTGATCCGGGAAATACAGGATTATTGGTTTTGGATGGATCGGCAAATCCATGTGTGGTAGTTTCGAGTCCGCCGGTTGCAGATTTCAGTGCGAACCAAACAACGGTTAGCACAGGAGCAACCGTACAGTTCTCAGATCTTTCAACAAACTCACCAACTTCATGGGCGTGGAGCATTACACCGGGAACAGGATGGTCTTACGCAGGTGGTACAACTGCTGCTTCGCAAAATCCACAAGTTACTTTTACAACGAACGGACAATACACGGTTGCTTTAACTGCAACGAACGCATTCGGATCAGATACCGAAACAAAAACAAATTACATAACAGTTACAACTGCAACTGCTCCTTGTACTGCAAGTTCTGACGATTGTGATGAGTTCATCAAAACAATTACACTTGCTACAATTAACAATACCACAGCTTGTACAAACTACACATTGTACCCCGGTGCCACGTTAACAAATGGCCAGCAATACACGCTTACATTTATTCCGCAGATTGGAAATACAGCAGGCAATTACTATATTGATGATCAGTTTGCTGTATGGATCGATTACAACCACGATTTAGACTTTGATGATGCTGGTGAGCAGGTTGCTCTAAGTACAGCAACAGCTTCAGGTTTCACAAATTCATTCACATTTACTGTACCGGCTAATGCATCTATTGGGCAGGTAGTAATGCGTTGTCGTTTGCACTACTCAGGAACTGATGTTAACGAAGGAACGGTCACACCATGTGGAACTGCAACTTATGGGGAAGTGGAAGATTACACGCTTACGCTTGCAGCACCTTCAACAAGCAACATTTCTTTAACTTGCGGTGGAATGCAGACAATTACAGCAAGTACCGGTGGAACTACTGTTCCGAATGTGGTATCAACTGCAACGGTTTCTACAACTTGTGGTTCAGGCGGACTTCAGGTTTCCCAAAATCCAACTGCTGGAACAGCTTTAAACAACGGAGCAAATGTGATAACAATCACAGCGGTTGATAACTGTGGGAATAGTCAGACTTGTACAACTACCATTAATTACATCAACGATCTTGGAGTTGACGAATTGGGGATTTTCGGTGCAGTTGCCGTTTACCCGAATCCGGTATTGTCAACCTTGTCAATTGATTTGACTTCAGTTGCTGCAGGAAATGTACAGGTAGAGCTACTTGACATTACAGGTAAATTGTTAGCTGTGCAAACAAATGTTCAGGGATCTGTTGCTCAGTTCGATATTTCGAGTTTCGCAAAAGGAATGTACCAGGTAAGAATGACTTCCGGTCAATCTATGAAAACATCACGAGTAGTAAAACTCTAATCGTTAATAACTAAAGAAATCCCCTTCTGAATCAATCGGAAGGGGATTTTTTGTTTTGAATAAGTATTTTAGCAGTTGTCATAAGAAATACCGGGTGAAGAAAAGAATCATAGTAAGTGTAATAAACGACTTGAATACCGATCAGCGCGTACATAAAATGTGTTTGTTCATGGTAAAGCAAGGCTATGATGTACTGTTGGCTGGAAGAAGGATGAAAACCAGTTTTCCAATTGAAGAAAGACCTTATGCTACAAAGCGCATGAAACTTTTAGCTGAGAAAGGGCCTTTGTTTTATGCATTTTTCAATTTTCGGTTGTTTTTCTTCCTGCTTTTTAAACGTGCTGATATCTTCGTTTCGAATGATCTGGATACTTTACTGCCAAACGTGCTGGTTTCCCGTTTAAAAAGGAAACCATTGGTCTATGATTCACATGAGTATTTTACCGAGGTTCCGGAATTGATAAACCGGCCAAAAGTGCAGCATATTTGGGAACGTATTGAACGTTATTGCATGAAACATGTGAAACAGGCCATTACCGTGAATCAATCTATTCAGCAACGATACGAAGAAAAATACAAGGTTCCTTTTTTAGTTGTGAGAAATGTCTCGCCACTTTATAAGCCAACAACGACCATTTCCCGACAGGAACTGGATTTACCGGAAAGCATTCCGATTCTGATCATGCAGGGAGCCGGCTTAAATGTAGATCGTGGAGTAGAAGAAGCCATCCGTACCATGGAGTTTGTTGAGAAGGCAATTCTCATTCTTGTTGGGGATGGCGATATCATTCCCGCTATGAAAAAACTGGTGGAGGAGAACAATTGGTCGGAGAAAGTGCGCTTTTTCGGAAAACGTCCGTACCAGGAACTCATGCAGTTTACGCAGGTTGCGACACTTGGACTGAGCTTTGACCAGCCTACAAACCCGAATTATTTGTTTTCGCTTCCCAATAAAGTATTCGATTATATTCATACGCAAACACCCATTTTATGCTCAAATGTGATTGAGGTAAAACGAATTGTGGAGCATTACGATTTGGGTGAAGTGGTTTTTGATTTCGAACCAAAAGCTTTGGCAGATCAAATTTCAGCTGTTTTGGCAGATGAGGTGAAAATAAATCGCTGGAAAGCCAATTGTCTCAAAACAGCCGAAATAGAACAATGGGGTTTTGAAGTACAAAAACTGGAAGTTTTTTACCCGAAACAATGATGCAGAAAAGAATACATATTGTGTCGTTCGACGTTCCATTTTCTCCCGATTACGGAGGAGTTTTGGATGTATATCTTCGTGCAAGAGCCTTGAAACTGGCCGGGTTTTATGTTGTGATTCATGCTTTTGAATACGGGCGGGGTAAAATGGCACCCGACAATAATATATGTGATGAGGTTCATTATTACGAACGTCGCGGAAAGCTTTCATCTTTAAGTGTAAAACCTTACATAGTGAATTCCAGGAAGAATAAGTTGTTGCTTAAGAATTTGCTAAAGTCTGACGGCCCAATAATTCTTGAAGGCGAGCATTGTACTTCGTTTATTCATGAGCTTGAGCAAGCCGGTAAGCGTTTTGTCGTTCGTGCACATAACGTGGAATGGCAGTATTACAACGAATTGGCAAATCACGCCGACACCCTTTTTAAGAAAACTTATTACCGCACAGAATCAAGGCGTTTAAAACATCACGAACATCATTTGTTTAATGCGCATTTACTTTGCATATCCGAGGAAGATCAAAGCTATTTTGAGCAGAAAGGTGTAAAAACTTCTTTGGTGTTTCCGCCTTTATTTTTCGATGATGTTTCGCATGAAATGAAGGATTATGCGTTGTTCCACGGAAATTTATCTGTAGCCGAAAATATCGAAGCAGTGCGAATGATATTAAAAGAGTTAAGGGCGAATAAGCCAGCAAGAGAAGTGGTTTTTGCCGGCAAGAACCCTTCTGCCGAATTAATGCGGGAAATTCACGACGCTGGCTTCAGATACATTGTAAATCCGGATAATGCAGAAATGCAAAAGTTGATTTTTGAAGCACGTACTCATTTGTGTATCGGTTTTCAACGATCAGGACTGAAAATGAAACTCCTTCGCGCCCTTGAGACCGGCCGCCAGGTGATTACTACTCCTGAAATGCTTCATGGAACACAATTGCATTCATTTTGTATAATCTGGGATGAAAACCACTCTCTAACTCAGTTGATAGATGGATTGGAACCATTTACAGAAGAATCACGAAATCTCCGTTTGTTAAAACTGAAACAGCTATTCGCTCCGGAAAGCTACGTTCGGATTATCGAAGAAACGTTGTTTAATTAGGAATCTGAAATCAATATTACTCTCCGAATAAGGGCTGAAACGGATCGAAATTATGCATTGTCTCTAAAGGTTTCAATTTGCCGTCTTCCACTTTTACAACGCGACCCGGGAATTTCTCAATCATCGACATATCATGAGTTGCCATAACAACCGCAGCATTTGCTTCTTTGGCAACCGCGATCATCAGTTTCATGATTTCTGTTGAAGTATCCGGATCTAAATTTCCGGTTGGCTCGTCGGCCAGGATTAGTTTCGGGTGATTTAATAATGCGCGGGCAATGGCAACACGCTGCTGTTCTCCGCCCGATAATTGATGCGGTTTAACCGATGCTTTTCCGTCTAATCCAACAAGCGATAAAACTTCGTTAGACCTTTGTTTCATTGCTTTTTTATCCGTCCACCCAGTGGCTTTCAGAACAAATAGCAGATTGTCTTCTAAGGAACGATCCATTAACAACTGGAAGTCCTGGAAAACAACGCCCAATTGTCGACGCAGTTTAGGAATCGAACGGCGATTCATTTTGGTGATATCGAAACCAGCCACAGTGCCAGTTCCGTTTGTAAGCTCCAATTCACCGTAGAGAATCTTCAGCAAACTACTCTTTCCGCTTCCTGTTTTTCCGATCAGGAACACCAGTTCGTTTTGCGAAACCTCGAGGTTAATTTCATCCAAAACTCGTTTGTTCGATTGCTCAATGACCCCATTCTGAATTTGAATAACCTTTTCCACAGCTGCTAATTTTAATGGTAAATTTCCTTAGAAAAACAGTGCTTTATCGAACACGTAACGAATTTCTCTTAACACGTTTAAGTTTAAAACTTTTGATTCTTTCAACCAGAGTCCTGCTATTACACGGTAATTTTACTTACTTAAAAAGGTTGTAATGCGTTTTATCGTTTCATTCATATTCATTTTGGGCTTATCCTTTTCGTGGACTCAGTCTACAGATAGGTATTCAGCACCATATGCTCGTTTTTACACTGCAGAAGACTTGTATGCGAAGGAACAGTTCAGTGCTGCCCGTTCCGAATTCAGACTATTTTTAAATGAGTACAAGGGTTCCAGGAACGATCCGTATACTCAAAAAGCATTGTATTACGAAGGACTTTCGGCCTTGCAATTGTTTAACAACGATGCGATAACACTTTTGGAAGATTTCTCTAAAGAATATCCCGAGAGTATCTACAAAAACACAATAACATTTCAAATAGGGCGGTACTACTACCAAAAGAAAGACTACCCGAAAGCAATTGAATATCTCGATCAACTGAAACGCCAGGATGTAGATTCAGCTGATTATGATGAATTTCAGTTTAAACTCGGTTATGCAAACTTCCATGAGAATAAATTGCGCGAAGCAAAGAATGCGTTTTATGAAGTGAAGGAATCGCCTTCGCAGTATGGTCCGCCCTCGTTATATTATTATTCGCATATCTGTTACACGGATAGTTCATACCAGACGGCTTTGGAAGGATTCCAGCGCTTGCTGAACGACGAGCGTTTCAGGAATGTGGTTCCATACTACATAACTCAAATCTATCATTTACAGGGCAAATACGAAGAAATAGTTGAGTTTTCCCGTTTCCAGATGGACAGTTTGAAACCGAATGAGAAACTGGAAATGTATCACATTGTCGGTGACGCTTTTTATCGTTTGGGAAAATATGACGAGGCAGTTTTCTATTTGTCGTACTACAATGACAAATCGAACACTACCCGCGATGATGACTACCAATTGGCTTATGCTTATTCGAAAAGCGGCGATTGTGCAAAAGCGATTACCTATTTTGATAAAGTTTCACGGGTAAAAGATATTCTCGGGCAGATTGCTTTGTATCATGCAGGGGAGTGCTACATGTCGTTAAACGAACTGAGTTTTGCTAAAAATGCTTTTGAAGCGGCTTCCAACCTGAGTTTAGATGCCGTTATTGAAGAGGATGCGCTTTTCCAGTTTGCAATTTTAAGCTATAAATTAGATTTGAATCCGTATGATGAAACGGTTCTTGCTTTTGAAAAATACCTGAACAAGTATCCGAATTCTACCCGAAATACGGTAATCTATCAGTATTTAGTGAACGTTTATACCACAACGAAAAACTACAAGGGCGGATTGGAATCCCTGGATCGTATTCCATCGAAAGATTCTAAGTTAAAAACTGCGTACCAGGTTCTGTCATTCAATCGTGGGGTAGAATTGTTTCTAAACAAAGATTATGCCGGCGCAATTACCTCTTTTGAGCAGGTAAGCAAGTACCCGATGAGTGACAAAGTGAATGCCGAAGCCATGTTCTGGACTGCCGATGCTTATTTCCAGCAGAAAAACTACGATAAAGCGATCCAAAAATACGATGTATTTTTAGGGATGCCGGCAACTTATGCAACTGGTCTGCGTGATGATGCTGTTTATAATAAAGCATACGTTTATTTGGCAAAAGGAACAGAAGCAGATTATGCAAAAGCAAAAGAGAATTTCCAGGCCTATGTAGGCTCAACTTCAGCCAAGAACAAAGAAAAAAAGGCAGATGCTCACATGCGATTGGCTGATGAATATTTCAGAACCGGAACCAATGATGTGTCGGGAAGTTTAGACCGATTGGCGATTGCGAACTATAAAGCAGCTATTGAGCTGAAATCCGGGTCTGCAGATCGCGCTTATTACTATATGGCCAAATGTTACGGATACATTCAGAATAGGGACGAAAAGATCAAATGTTTGCTTGAGATAGTTAACAACTATACCAATTCCAAGTATATGCAGGCTTCTGTTATGGAAGTTGCACAAACTTATTTTGGCAGTGCGAATTTTGATAAAGCTGAGCGTTATTTCAAACAAGTGATTACTGATTACCCAAACTCGGCAGCAGTAAAAGACTGTATTCATTATTTGGGTGAAATTGCTTTCAAACGCGGACAATATGAAGAAGCAGAGAAGCAATACCGCAAAATCCTTGACGAGTTTGTAAACAGCGATGAGATCTGTAAACGTGAGGTGGAATCGTTAGCCGAAGTATTCCGTGCACAGAAAAATATTGCCAGAATTGAAACACTTTCTTCACTGTATGCTTGTGCTGATTCACTTTCGAACCAGGTGGAAGATGAATATTATGCCAAAGCGTATGATTATTACGAAGCAAAAGATTTTGGTAATGCTTTGAAAGAATTCGATTTCTATTTAGGGAAATATCCGCAGGGAAAATACAAAATTGATGCATTGAATTACAAAGCTGAGATTCTTTACAATAGCAATAAAGAAGCCGAAGCAGTGGCCTTATATCAGCAATTATTGGAAGGAGATGATAACGACTTCACACAAATTGCCAGTTTACGCGCTGCAAAGTATTTGTATAACAATGAACAGTATACGGATGCTTTGCCGTGCTATGAACGTTTGGAAAAAGTGGCTACCAAACCTGAGAATTTGAATTCCGCACGTATAGGCCAAATGCGTTGTCATTTCATCTTTGAAAATTACGTGAACTCTGCCCAGTATGCTGATAAAGTTTTGGCAACCCAGCAAACAACTGATCTGAAGCTGGAAGCCGAGTATATCAAAGGACTTTCACTGGCGAAATCGGGAAGTTACACGCAGGCAATCCCTTCATTGGAATATGTGATTAAAAGCACTACAAACGTTAAGAGTGCCGAAGCCAAATACACCATTGCCTGGGTTTATTTCCAGCAGAAAGATTACGAGAAAACAGATCAAACCATTCGCGAGCTGCAGAAAATGAAACCGAAATACGATTATTGGATTGCAAAAGGATTGATATTACAGACACAGGTTTTAATGGCTCAGGACAACTTGTTCCAGGCTGAAAAAACAATTAAATCGGTTATTGATAATTATCCTGACGAAACAGATGGAATTATCGAGGAAGCAAGTGAATTATATGATCAGATCATGTCAATGAAAAGCAAACCGAAAAGTATTCAGGCACCGGATGGTGGAACTATTATTGACATTGAAAATAATACCGACCAAAAATGAAGATAATAAAAGACAACTTCTCCCTCCGCCTAGGTGGATTCGGGATAGCATTTATCGGATTGGTTTTTTCTGTAGGAAATACCTGGTCTCAGGTTAAGCCAAAGGAAGGTGAAGAAATAATTTATCTGGATGGTATTGCGAACAGAACCGTTGAGCCGGCTTCCAGAATTGGTGAAACCCCACGGGTTGTAGATACGGTTTTCCCGGTTCCAAACGCCAACTATCCTCTGCTGTCAATGGATTACAATCCGTATTTCACTTTGAATCCGATTGTGCCCGCAACAGTGAATCTCAATCAGAAATTACCACAATTGTATCGTTTTTATGCTAAACTTGGTATGGGTTCTTTGTTCATGCCCATGGCGGAGATTTACTTCAACAATACGCGTACACGTAAAATGAATTACGGTGTGAATCTGCAGCATTTAAGCTCTTTCGGGAAAATGCGTGACGTGGCTCCGTCAAATTTCGACAGAACAAATTCAAGGGCTTATATCGGAATGAATGAAAAACGTTATTCCTGGAATACGGAAGCAAATTATGGAAGTAAAGGATTCCATTATTACGGTTTTCCGAATGAAAATGCGAACGCCGACAGTATTGCAAATCGTTTTACCACTGTTGGGTTAAAGGGCGATTTTACGTATCACCGACACGATAGTTTAGGCGTTAACTGGAAAGCAGGATTTCAATACCGCAATTTCCACGATAAGAAATCTGATATTGATTCTCTTGCGGATTGGCATATCAAGGAGAACTTTGTTCAGTTAAATGGTGGTGCCTGGATGCGCTGGGGAGATGAAATTTTCAATGCAGATGTGATTCTGAAAATCAATAATTTCAATTATGGAAAATTGAACCAGGCTATTACACCGTTGGATTCAGGAATGTCAGTTAGCAATACCGTATTCTCGCTTCGACCGAATGTAACAACCTATTCTAAAAACTCCAAACTGAAAGCAAAACTCGGTATCGATATTACTTTCGCCGGTTTAAACGGTGCTCATGCTTATTTGTATCCGGATGCCGAGATCAAATATTCCCTGTTTGATGATATTTTGATCCCTTACGCGCAATTGAAAGGTGGTTTGAAGCAGCAAACGTTCTACGCATTAGCTCAGGAAAACGAGTTTATCCGTTCACAAACCAATTTTAAAAACGAGAATACAGCTATTTTGGCTTTGATCGGTTTGAAAGGAACATTATCGAAACGAATTGGTTTTAATCTCCAGGCTTCGTTCTCAAATGTTAAGGATAAAGCACTTTTTATTACCGATACAACTTTCAGTGCAGGAAATAAATTCGCGGTTATTTACGATACAATGAATGTTGCCCAAGTGGAAGGTTCATTGACTTACCAGGCAAATGAAAAAACCAAAATTGATCTGATCGGACGATACAATTCATACCAGGCATTGAACAATAGTTATGCGTGGAATCTGCCGCAGGTGGAGTTTATTCTGAAAGGGAATTACAACTTGTACGACAAGATCATATTCTCTGCAAACGTGCATCTGCAGGGCGGAAGGAAAGCCCTGGTTTATGCCATGGAAGAAGATGTTGTTGAAGAAAATGAGCAATTGGTGAAAACCCTTGGTTTTGTCGCTGATGCCGATTTAGGTGTTGAGTTCCGATACAACACGCGTATTTCTGCTTTTGTAAATTTCAACAACGTCGCTGCTCAACGGTACAACCGCTGGTACAATTACCCGGTTCAAGGGTTCCAGGTGATGGCAGGAGTAACTGTTCGTTTCTAATGGAAATTTCGTTTTTATTGGGTTTCGCAATTATGTGGACTGCTCTTATTATAGCCAGAAGATTCAGTGTGAAAGAAATTCAGCTGCTCGATACAGATAAGAAAGCCGAACTTGTTGATATGGCGACCGGCAGACGTGGAATGCAGATTGCCATTCTGGTTGTAGGAATAGCTGCATTCTATATTATTAATTTGCTGGTTGAAGGCAGAAAAGAACTCTACTTTGGTTTGTACGGATTGTTCATTGTTGGCTGGATTGTTTTCAGAAACATTCAGGCACTCAAAGAATATCGTAACCGCGGTTTTTCAGAAACTTTTATTAAATCGCAGCAAATTGCCGCAGGAATCCGCTTAGTTGGAATTATTGCTTTCTTCGTTTGTGTCGGATTGAATTTCGTGTTAGCGAGGTGACCTTTCCGTCGCGGCTGACTCAGTCACCAATGTCTTCGGTCTTTAGAAATTAGCACACAAATTTTTATTGTAAGAATTTAGGAAGACGAATATATGTAATTGAATTGTGACTGAGATTTGGGTTGAAGGGTAACTGAGCGTAGTCGAAGTTAATCCAGCAACCAGCAATCTATACCCTGAGCAGAAAGTTTTGTTTTGATTGTATTGAACTGATTTCCGGAACCTGCTGAAACGCGGATTTTACCGTCTTTCTCCAAAATTTCTCCGGAGAATCCAAGGGAATTTACCAGGTCTAATTGCTTTTGAGCGTTTTCTCTGGTGGAATAACTTCCGACAATTACCCAACCTGCTTTCTTGTTTACAGACGAGGTTACCGGAGATTGAACCGGTTTTGAAAGAGTTCCTTCATTCAATTTGGATACTTTCACCGGAATGTAAGTGTCTTCATCCAGTTCGTAAGAATAAGTATCTATATTTTCAGGAAGAGATTCCAGTTTTTTGCGTTTAGTCTCAGCAGAAGGATTGTATCTTACTGCAGCAGGCTTGTAATGTGCTTCTGTGTGTTTTTGAAACGGGTTAAAATCACTGAACGTAATAATTCCGGATTCAAGCGCATCTGTTTTCATTGGAATCCAGAACGAGTAGAAAAGAATAGGAAGTGCACAAGCAGCAGCTGCGTATTTAAGAGCGTTTCTTTTCTTTTTGATAGGAATAACCTGAGGTTCTACATTCGTTGCTTCGAAAACAGGAATCGATTCGCCATTTAAAGCAATAATCGGAGTTTCTATTTCAGAAGCAGTTGCCACCAGCTGAATTTGATCATGAGCTACCAATGCCTGAACATCTTCAACAGAAACGAAATGAATAGAGCCTAAACCGTACGATTCAAGTAACAAGTTATAGAAACGATCCTGTTCAAAGCTCAGGTTTCGTTCTTTATCCAAAAACAAAATCCCAACACGATCAATAGAAACACGCTGACCTTCGTTCAATTGTTTTTCCCACAATCCAACGCAGTTTTTAACTTCCATTTCTGCCTGCGAATAATTCAGTTTTGCATGATGTGCATAAGCCTGAACCAGCAAACCGTCATTGGAAATCAGCTGCTTATTGAAAAGAACCGATTTTTTTGGTGGGTGCATTGTTGACGTTAACTCATCCAAACGGGCAGGAACGCGCTGTGCCACAAAGCCGCCAAAGCTCGGTACAACCACACAATTATGCTGCAAGAGCAAATTTCCAATTAACGTTTCAACAGTCAACATGATACAAATGTACTAAAAATCAGTGTTAGGAACAGTTACGGAGAAAAAGGAGTTAGGTTACTTGGAGAGGAAAGTTTTTAGAGGAAAACGGAAAGCTAAGGGAGGTCAAAATTGTTGGTACTATTAAACTTACATCTTATTAAGCTCTGTTGCTATGTGTTCAAATCCGTTATTTTCTTGTCACTAACTTCTTAATAGAAATTCCTTCAATTGTAAAGACTATCCAGATGAAAATCAGAACGAACAGATTACTGAATGCGAAACGGATAAAGCCGTGATCTCCAAATGGAATTCGGGATACAATGAAATAGATTAGAAGTGCGGAGCCTAGGTAAAGCACAAATTTCCGGCGATTGTATTTAATTGGATGGTATTTCTGTCCCAGCCAATAGGAAAGAACCATTTGAAGTGCGTAAACGATCAAAGTTGCCCAGGCACTTGCCATGTATCCGTATTCCGGAATGAAAATCACATTTATCAGGATAGTTACAATTGCGCCTATAATTGCAATGTATGCTCCGAATTTGGTTTGATTTGAGAGTTTGTACCAGATGCTTTGATTGTAATAAATCCCCAAAAACACGTTTGCCAGTAAAAGAATGGGTACTACACGCAGTCCTTCCCAGTAATTCTCGTTTGTGATAAAGTATTTGAAAATGTCGAGATTGAGACTGATTAGCAGGAAAATCAAACACATTGCCGCCACAAAGTAATTCATGAGCTTGATATACGTTTTGTTCCTGTCCTGATCCTTCATTTGATTGAAGAAAAAGGGTTCTGCTGCATAGCGATAAGCCTGAAGTAAAATGGTGACCAGCATTGCCAGTTTGTAGCAGGCACTATAAACACCAATTTCATGATTCGCGTAATCGGCTGAATTCTCTACTGCGGGATTGTACAGAATTTGCTTTAGTAAAATACGATCAATGGTTTCATTGACAATTCCGGCAAATCCACCAATCAATATAGGGAATCCGTAAATAATCATTCGTTTGAAAAGGTCCCAATGAAAAGTAAGTTTGAAGCCTATAAAATCTTTATAAAGGAATGCAGGTTTCACCAGGCTGGAAAGAAGGTTGGCAATTAGAATAAAAAACACACCTTCCTCTGGCCGTTGCTCATCAAAAAAGCCAACGAATAAGATAATGTTAAGAAGAATATTCGCACCTATTGAGGAGAACTGGATCACGGCGAATTTCTTTGCTTTTTCCTCGGCTCTTAGTTTTGCCAATGGGAGAGCTGAGATTGCATCAATAACTACAATAGCGCCCATCATAACAATATATTCAGTGTTTTCCCCAACGAGTAAAAAGTTCGCTAAATTCTGATTAAACAAAAACAGCGAAACCATGAAAACACTGTTCACCAGCATAATCGCCAGGAATCCGGTGGAAAAGACATGTGGTTTGTCTTCTTCATTCTGAACGAAACGGAAATATGCTGTTTCCATTCCGAAGGTTAGAAAAACCATCAGAAATGCAACGAAGGCGTATAGTTGAGAAACTACTCCGTAATCAGAAGGATCTTTAAAGTAAAGAAGATAAAAAGGGACCAACAGGTAATTCAGGGTTCTACCAAGAATGCTTGATAAACCGTAAACCGCTGTTTGCCCGAGTAACTTTTTTAAAGGATTCAATCTTAGTTTCTAAATTTTGCAGCACGTTTTTCAATAAACGCAGTTGTTCCTTCTTTAAAGTCGGCAGTTCCGAAACATTTTCCGAATTCTTCCACTTCCGTATCGAAGCCTGCCTGGCCGCCTTTACTGTACAAAGCATTCACAGAAACAATTGCAGCGGCAATAGCAGTTCCTGAATTTGCAACGATTTTGGAAGCAATTTTGTTTACTGTTTCCAATAACGATTCTGGTTCAACAACATTGTTTACCAATCCCCATTTAAGGGCATCTTCTGCCGGAATCATTCCTCCTGTGAAGATCATTTCGTTTGCTTTCCCTTTACCCACAAGTTGAGCCAAACGCTGCGTTCCTCCGTAACCCGGAATAACACCTAAAGTAACTTCGGGCAATCCCATTCTTGCATTAGATGAAGCAATTCGAATGTGAGAAGCCATGGCTAATTCCAATCCGCCGCCAAGAGCAAAACCGTTTACGGCTGCAATTACCGGAGTAGTCATGTTTTCAATGAATGAGAACAACATTTCCTGGCCTTTTGCAGCCAATTGCTTTCCTTCTTCGATTGAAAATGCAGCAAATTCTTTGATGTCGGCACCGGCAACAAACGCTTTTTCTCCCGAACCGGTTAAAATCACCGCACCAACGGAATTGTTTTCGTTTGCAGCTTTTAATGCTTCATGTAGTTCGCTGATTGTTTGCTTGTTCAGAGCATTCATCTGGCTCGGGCGATTGATAGTGATTGTTTGAACATATCCGTTCTGTTCTACCAAAATATTTTCAAAAGATGTGCTTTCCATTTTCTTGTAATTGTTGTGTAAAAGTAGTAATTCTCGTGCGGGTTTATGTTGCAGGTAAACGGAAGTTATGCAGGAGAAATAAACAGCACTGTTCTGCAGTATAAATGGTGTCTGAAAGTCATGTTTAGCAATTAGTTCGTAAATTCACGAAACCAGAATCGAATGCTTAAACCCAAATGACTCAAATTCAAATTATTCTCCAGTTTTATCCGAATTCACATGCGTATAGTGAAGATGATGTATTTCCCGTTTGGGGATTTACCGCTTTAATGGTAGGAGTGATTTCAGTACTTGTCTATGGCTTTTGGGTTTACAACAAACAGTTTAAGTATTGGAAAGACGGAATTTTTCCTCCGAACCGGCCTTTGAATCGTGAGAATCTGATGTATGCCCAGGCTTGTGTTGCAGCTTTGTTAGTAAAAACCAATCCGGGGGCAATGCTGGATAAGATGTTGTATATCGACAACTATTTCAGACGTGAATACCGTGGTGTAGACGGGACTTATCGCGATGTGTATTTTGGTGCATTGAAAACTCCGATTAGTTACGAATCTGTTGCTTCATGGGCAATGTCAGTAAATATGTCACTTGGATTGCGTACCCAGTTTGTTAAGTTTTTACTGGAACTAAGTTCATTAGACGGAATACTGGATCAGCGCGAATACACTATTTTATCCAGGTTCATTTCGCTTTTGGAAATGGATCAGGCAATTTTGGTCGATTTTGCCGCGAAGACAAATGGGAAAAGAACAGAAAAAGCACCGGTTTTTGAAGTGTCTTTAAGAATGAAGCACCTGGCAGTTTTCGGGTTGCGTGAGCATGCCGGAGTCGATGAAATCAAAACGAATTATCGGAAAATGGTGAAGTTATGTCACCCGGATCGTTTCATGAAAGAATCGGATGAGGTGATCTTAAAAGCAAAAAAACAATTCCAGGAATTACAGCATGCTTATGAATGGTTGATGGCGAATTCTTAAAACAATAAATGAATTTCCCGCAAAGCGCCTTTAGGTTTAAAATAGAAAAACTGATAACTTTCTGAAGAACCA
>CAMLIF010000024.1 GCA_946479985.1 uncultured Flavobacteriales bacterium | reverse complement strand
TATATAGATCAATAGTTTGATCTACCGAACAAACCTTCTCGCTGTGCTTTTGGCGAAGACTTTAGCATTTCTCCCGCGGACGAGCGCGGATGATCGCAGAGGTTAATGATAGAGTGTTTGATGGAACGCAGAAATCTTCTCGAGTTTTTTTGATAAAGAAATTTTATTGAAGTCCATTAACCTTACGGAAGATGTTCGCTTTTAGATAATCTGTATTGAAATTGACCAGTATTCCAAGTTTTAATCCGGAAAGTTTTAGGTAACTGATCAATTGTTTGTGATGGACGCTGTTCAATACCTCAACAGATTTGATTTCAATGATAATTCTACCCTCAACCAACAAATCCAATCGGTAGGCATCTGCCCACACCGCATCTTTATAGTTCAGATCAAGTTTAACCTGAGATTCAACTTTTAATCCACGTGATTTCAGTTCATGTTTTAATGCAAATTCATAAGATGATTCCAGGAGTCCCGGCCCAAGAGTAAAGTAAACTTCATAGATCGCCGATCTTATGTGGAAGCTAATTTGATTTTCTGTCATACTTAAATTTCATGTGAAGAAATTTGAAATCCAAGAGATCAGACCGTTTGATTTTCAGTATTATTTCCTTATATTCTAATATAAAGAGGATGCTTTTGCGCACTCAAATATCCTTTTTTCTTTCCGCGCACGTCTGCGGGAGATGATTCTCGATTCGCAAAGTGGTGAGATTTAATGAGTCTCGATTTTTTTGGTCTTAGAAGGTTTGGGATGAATAACACCGGCTTCGTTGATCAGGCATTTATCGCCTACCATTTTGAGTTTTAGTGTCACATTGAATGTGTTCCATTCTTTTCCGATCAACACTGCTTCTCCTGTTTTGGAACTAAAGGTTGAAATCATAAATCCTTCTTCCGGGTAATCCTGTGCATTCACGATCGGATCAAAGTCCAGGCCCAATTCGGGATCAGTTTTCAGCGCATCATCCTGCATTTTCAGATAGGTATCTTTGAATTCTTCGGTTAGTAACTCGTTTGCATTAATCCACTCCATAGTCTCTAAACGCGAAACACGTTTGTTCTGCAACTCGACGTAACTGTTTAAGAACTGTGTTGCAACAAGAGTATCCTCATTTTTGAACGCAGGTGTTTCTGTGGTTTTTGATTTTTCCAGTTTGGGTGATCCGCAAGCGAAAAGTATGAGCAGGATTGGAAGATAGTTTTTCATTGTTTGAATTTTAGTAGGAAAGTACGGAAAAAATGATGATCGGATTTATTTATACAAACTGAATTCTGAGAAAGGTACTTTCCCGAAATCTTTTTCAGTGAGTACGGTTTCTGTTGTAAGGCTTTCATCCTCCTCCAGCGCATCAAAGGTTCCGCTGTCATCTGAACTAAGATACCAGTCTTTCTTTTTCGGATTGTATTTAAACGAAACTGTTCTGTACCATCTAAGACGTGTTCCACCATAAAACTCTACTGAGAACATTCCGTCTTCAAGTATCAGACCGGCGAATGCATCTCTGAAATTCGCATCGTACATATAAGGGTAAACAACGTTCTCATTCTGGCTTTCTAACCGGTAGCTTCCGTCTTTCTTACCAAGCAGCAAACAAAACTTACGACTCAACGGATGGTCCTGGGTTGAAAGTGAATCTTCACGGTTGGGGACCAGTACCAGAATAGCATCGATGCGGGAATCCAGGTTCAGATTTCCCTCCATTACTGTATGAATGGAATATCCTTTGGGAACATGCGGTTTGAATTTCTCCAATGTCAGACTATCCTGGGCACTGACAAAAACTGTGGCTGTCAGAAAGTATAGTGCAAGATAGAAATTACGTATTCTCATAGTCTAAAGATTAGTTCATAGACATATATGCTACCAAAAGAACTATTTCCCCAATAAAGATACCTACTCCAATACGCGCTAATCTTTGACCTTTCAAAACTAAGCGATACGAAGAATCGAGATAATCCTGCGGAGATCTTTTATAGCTTTCCAAAGCATCTGTTGCTTGCTGAAGGCTAATCCGAACTAACACAAGGCCTAAAAGTCCTCCAAGAATACAAAAAATCAAACCCCAAAAACCTTTGGAATAAATACTTGTATCATTCACCAAGTCTTTTTTAGCAATTACTTCCCCTGTTTGAGAAAACTCAAATTGATCCAGAACTTGATTCTTTTCCATACTTGATAGTCGTTTTTATTTAAGGGAGAACTTAATGTCCTCCCCCTTAATCCCCCCTGTCTGACTGCAAACAGGCAGGCTCCAAAGGGGGAGATTTCAATCATTTTTCAAGATAACATATTTTTGTTACAACCTAAAACAAAGTCGGTTGTTCCGGATCATCATCACCATCAGGTTTTGTTAAATCCCATTCTATGGTTGTTTCGCCGTCATCAGAATCGTCGTTGTCGTCGTCTTCCGAATTTGTGATTTCCAGCGGGATTTCTTCCGGCCACGGTTCTGTTCCTTCGATCGGATGTGTGAGCACAATTTCTTTTACTTTCAGCTTCGTGAGCTGATTGCCCTGTGCTTTCATTCCTTTCACATCAATGAACGGCGCCAATGCCACCTCGTTATCTGGCAGGTTCTTGGTTTCTTTCAGCAATTTGTTGTAAACAATGCGCACCATTGGCTCTTTGGCCGTAGAAACACAATCGAGGTATGAACCGTCGGTTTCGGAAATGTAGGAAACACGCTTGTCGGAAGTGATCTCACACGTAAAGCGCTTCACGTAATGCAGTTCTTTCTCGCCATCAAAATAAACTGCGGAGATAGGACGGTCCGGAACCCATTTTTCGATGTGAATCATGTCTTCATCGAAATGGCTTGCCAGGTCAAAAGTGGATAAGCGGTAATCGCCGTTCTTATATAATGTCAGTATGCGGTCTTCGCCTTTGAATGAACCGAGGAACTTGCCTCTTCCCTCGTCGTTTAAACGACCAACAACGGTATCGTACCAAATCTTGCGCGAAGCCAGCGTAGAACCGCCTACTTCTTTCTGCGTGATCTTCTGCACAATTTCTTTCGTTACCCGGTTTCCGGCAGACTGACGGCCTTTGATCAGCAAATCTCCCAAGTCGATATCGAAGCGCAGGCGTTTCAAATGCGGTCGCGGACGAAGCATTACTGTAACCACTTCGCGTTCACCATTCGGATGCACGGAGAAGTACAGCAATTTGGAACCTTTAATTCCGCGGGAAAGATCATATTCCGTATCTCTTGTTACCGAGTTTACAAAGAAACGCTTCATCATGGTGGAACCGCCGGCCCCATCCTGGTACATCACGTGATAGATTGTTCGCTTGTCGCCCTTTTTCCAAACGTCGGCATGTACAATTCCCTTGCCCACAAATTTCTTCTCGGAGACTTTGGTAACAATGAATTTCCCGGTGTCGAAGAAAACAATTACGTCGTCGATCTCAGAACAATCGTTTACTGCTTCGGTTTTCTTTAATCCCCAGCCAATGAATCCTTCTTCAATGTCTACATATAGTTTGCGATTGGCGATAATGACTTTGGAAGCAGTGATATTGTCGAACACTTTCATTTCGGTACGACGTTCTTTCCCTGCTCCGAATCGTTTTTTGAGGTCTTTGAAATAGTCTACCGCGTATTCGATCAAATTTGCCAGATGAACTTTTACTTCTTCCATTTCGGCTTCCAGTTTGGCGATGAAATCATCTGCCTTGTCGGAATCGAAACGAGTGATGCGGATCATTGGGATCTGTGTCAGTTTCTGTAAATCTTCGTCAACTATTTCGCGTACAAATTGCTTTTTGAATTTATCAAAGCGTTTGTACATGTATGCGTAAAGTCCTTCTTTATCTGAATAATGCTTGAAATCGATGTACATTTCTTCACGAATGAAGATTTTCTCCAGCGTAGAGAAATGCCATTGCGATTCCAGCTCTGCCAAACGAATTTCCAATTCCCGTTTTAGTAGGTCGACAGTATTGTTGGTATTCGTTTTCAGAATTTCGGTTACTCCCATGAAACGCGGAGTATCGCCGTCAATTACCGATGCATTCGGTGAAATGGAGACTTCGCAATCTGTAAATGCATAGAGCGCATCGATGGTTTTATCAGGAGAAACTCCGGGAGCCAGGTGAATAACAATCTCAGCATCTGCTGCCGTATTGTCTTCGATCTTTTTGACTTTAATTTTCCCTTTATCGTTGGCTTTAATCACACTTTCAATCAAGGACGAAGTGGTACAGCCAAATGGAATTTCATTAATCATCAAAGTCTTGTTATCGACCTTTTTGATTTTTGCACGAACACGCACTTTTCCTCCGCGCAATCCGTCGTTGTAATTGGTGAAATCTGCCATTCCTCCGTTCAGGAAGTCGGGGAAGATTTCTACTTTTTTACCGCGTAAATGGTTAATCGACTGATCGATCAATTCGATGAAGTTATGCGGCAGGATCTTACATGCCATACCAACGGCAATTCCTTCAGCTCCTTGTGCAAGAAGAATCGGGAATTTTACCGGCAGGTTATCGGGTTCTTTATTTCTACCATCATAACTTTGCAGCCATTTGGTTGTTTTTGGGTTGAAGACTACGTGGCTTGCAAACTTTGACAAACGTGCCTCGATATAACGCGGGGCTGCTGCACCGTCGCCGGTGAGTGTATTTCCCCAGTTTCCCTGCATATCGATCAGCAATTCTTTTTGTCCAAGCTGAACCAGCGCATCACCGATAGAAGCATCACCATGCGGGTGATATTTCATCGTGTTACCGATCACGTTCGCTACCTTGTTGTAACGACCGTCATCCAGTTCTTTCATGGAATGCAGAATACGTCGCTGTACAGGCTTAAAACCATCATACAACGAAGGAACTGCGCGTTCAAGAATTACGTAAGAGGCATAATCCAAAAACCAATTTTCATACAATCCACTAAGCGGAATGATGTTTTCATCGGCGTGATTTTTCTCGAACGGTGTAGTATCTCCGGCAGATGATTCCTGTCCATCGTCATCTCTTTCGTTCTCGTTATGCTCGTTTTCCGGATCTATCGGTCCAATTTCGTCTTCACTCATTATCGTTCTCGTTTAAGAGTTTGAATTGTAATCGTTCTCTTTCAATTTCTTCGATCAACTCTTGTTCAGTTGGCAGATAGGGTAGATATTTTGTTGCAAACAATTGATCATTGCTGTTCAATACAGAATATTTTGCAATTGTTTGATCAGTTTCGGTGCAAAGTAAAATCCCTATTGTAGAATTATCGTCTTTACCCTTTTTTAAATCATCGTACATTCGGACATACATATCTAACTGGCCAATATCCTGATGTTTTATTTTATCAGTTTTCAATTCAATAATAACAAAACACTTCATTAAAAAATTATAGAAAACAAGATCTATATAAAAATCTGCAGTCTCCGTTTTTATATGCTGCTGCCGTTCTACAAAAGCAAATCCTTTCCCTAGTTCAAGAATAAACTTTTGAAGATTATCTATCAATGCTTTTTCGAATGATCCTTCCGTGTAACTCATTCCAGATGGAAGGTTCAAAAACTCAAGAACCGTCGGGTTTTTAATAAATTCATTTGCATCAAAAGCTGTTTCATTTTCGACTTCTTTCTCAAGATTTCCGTTGTTTTCTTTTTGCGTCGATAGAAGACGTTGATAGTACAAGGTTGAAATATGTCTGTCAAGCGTTCTTACAGACCAAGTATTTTCAGCAGCTTCGTTCAAATAGTAAATTCTTGCTTTATGATCTGTAAGTTTTAAAACCAGCTGAAAATGAGACCAATTCAATTTGGCAGACACTGTTTTCCAATTTGGGAAATCAGGGAATATTAAAAAAAACTGTCTGAAGTTACGTATATTCCTTTCTGAAAAACCCTTCCCAAAATCGTTAGTCAATTCAATAGATAACTTTTTAATAATTTCTTTACCGTAAGCAGCTCGTTGTTCTCCTCCCTGCTCCTCTTCCACAATACGTTTACCAATTTCCCAATACACTTCAATCATAGCGGAATTAACTGCCTGGTAAGCTTTCTTTTTAGCCACATGCAACAATTCCTTAATCTCTACAACAAACTGCATCTTGGATAAACTCATTACTACTACGAAGCTTTTTCGATTGGTTCTTCTGAATCATCTTCGTTAGAAACTGCATCATCGGTTTCTTTATCGGCATCTTTCACCACGCGCAGGTTATCGATAATGAAATCTTGTCGTTCGGGAGTGTTTTTTCCCATGAAGTATGACAGAATTGTTTCGATAGATGCGTCTTTGGTAAGCAAAACCGGTTCTAAACGGATATCGTCGCCGATAAAATGCTTGAACTCATCCGGTGAGATCTCTCCCAAACCTTTAAATCGGGTAATCTCAGGATTCTTTCCAAGTTCATCCATCGCATTTCTGCGTTCTTCTTCCGAATAACAGTAAATAGTTTTCTTCTTGTTCCGAACACGGAAAAGCGGTGTTTGCAGTACGTAAACGTGATTTCGTTTCACCAGGTCGGGGAAGAATTGCAGGAAGAATGTCAGTAAGAGCAAACGAATGTGCATTCCGTCGACATCGGCATCGGTTGCGATCACAATGTTGTTGTAACGCAGGTTATCCATGTCTTCCTCGATATCCAAGGCTGCCTGGATGAGGTTGAACTCTTCGTTCTCGTAGACAACTTTCTTTGTCAAGCCGTAACAATTCAAAGGCTTTCCACGAAGTGAGAACACAGCTTGTGTATTTACATCTCTCGATTTCGTGATTGATCCACTCGCTGAATCTCCCTCGGTAATGAAAAGGGTTGTCATTTCACGTTTCTCATCTTTCAAATCTGTTAAGTGAGAACGACAATCGCGTAATTTCTTGTTGTGTAAACTCGATTTCTTTGCACGATCTCGCGCCAGTTTCCGAATTCCGGAAAGTTCTTTACGTTCACGTTCACTTTGTTTGATTTTCTTCTCAAGCGTATCTGCAACATCCGGGTGACGATGCAGGTAATTATCCAGTTTGTCTTTCAGGAAATCATTTACAAACGAGCGCATTGATTTTCCGTCGGGCTCAATTTCTAATGACCCTAATTTCGTTTTCGTTTGCGATTCAAAGACAGGTTCAACCACTTTTACCGCGATAGCAGCCACAATCGACTGGCGAATATCCGAAGCATCGTAATCTTTCTTGTAGAAATCACGAATTACTTTTGCGATCGATTCGCGGAATGCACTTTGGTGTGTTCCACCTTGCGTTGTATGCTGACCATTCACGAATGAATAGTAATCTTCTCCATAAGTTTTTCCGTGCGTGAATGCCACTTCGATATCGTCATCTTCCAAATGGATAATCGGGTAAAGCGGATCGCCATCCATATTGTCTTCCAGCAAATCTTTCAATCCGTCTTTCGACTGGTATTTTTCGCCGTTGAAATAGATTGCCAACCCACGGTTCAGGTAACAATAGTTCCAGAACATTTTGATCAGGTAAGGAACGCGGAAACCGTATTTCTTAAAGATCTGATCATCGGGCGTAAACTCAAAATAGGTTCCATTCACTTCATTTGTCTTTTCAACAGGAAGATCTTCTACCAGTTCACCGCGACAAAAACTTGCCTGCTTCTTTTGCCCGTCGCGAACAGAATAAACCATGAAATGATCACTCAAAGCATTTACCGCCTTGGTCCCTACTCCATTCAGTCCAACTGATTTCTTAAATGCTTTTGAATCGTATTTACCTCCTGTATTGATCTGAGAAACACATTCGATTACGCTTCCAAGCGGAATTCCGCGGCCATAATCGCGCACGGTAACTTTCCCGTCTTTTACTTTGACATCGATTTTTTTTCCGTTCCCCATCACGAATTCGTCGATGGAATTATCGACGATTTCTTTCACGAGAATATAAATACCATCATCGGCAGCTGAACCGTCGCCCAACTTACCAATGTACATCCCCGGACGCAGACGAATATGCTCTTTCCAATCGAGGGAACGAATGTTATCTTCGGTATATTGATGTTCACTCATAGTCTGACTTTGCTTAACCCACAAATTTAACTACTGGAGAGTCTAAAAACACCAAGAGTTTGTGCGAGTTATGAACCGTTTGAGTGTTAATATCAGGGGACTTCGGTACTGCTCGGTCCCCAGGAAAGGAAAAAGAGGAATGCATTGAAGTCCGGCGGTTTAAAAACAATTAAAACACTGCCAGATACAGCCACATATTTATGGCATTGCATCCTGAAATATTTGAGCAACCAGCCTACCGTCCTTGTAATACTGAGTCACAGTGAACCCGAAGCTATCTGCGACAAGCTTTGTATCCGGAGCATCGGCTTCAGGATCAAATTCCGATTCTCCGGTAAATATCCAGATCAACCTTTCATAACCATCAACATTTGCAACCTGATCCGGTTTTCCATACTTTCCAATTGCTTTCGACCTGGGATCTCCTAGCTTTACGCCCTGAACACTTTCAAAAAAGTTTGCATCCGGAGTATTTACGGCCTGATCTACAAACCCGGGAACATCCTTCTTTTTCTGATCTAAAGTCGCCGGCAACCCGTCTTCCCGGAGTAATTTCATATGATCTATCAAATCGACCGGAATTTGATCTTTGTAAAAATGCAACCACACACTGTATTCATAATCTCCGTAATCAGCTGCTACGGTTACCTGATTCAGCGAATCGTTTTTATACCATTTCTGATTTTGCGAAATCGTAAGACCGCTTTTCACATGTCCTGACGCCCATAAATCATTGTCATAAGGCGTGTAATAATAGTCAGGATCAATCATAGAAGCATACGCTTCTATCAACGGCATTAACTTTGATTCGCTGCTAACATACTGCTCAGGAATATACTTATCTGTAAGTTTATAAACGTAATTCGGATGCATGCCATCAAAGCCGAAACTATAGCCATACCCATTTCGTCCATCCAGCGTTGTAACCGTAAGCTCATCACCTTTAAAGACAAACTGAAGCTTGCAATCCATGTAGTCATTATCCTTCTTCTCGTAGACCCCAACAGTCCCCTTGATCTTCATCACACCGAGTATCATCCCTACATTGTAAAAGGAGGAATCGCTCTGCTCCACATCCAGACAGAAAACTGCCTTTTCCGCATTGATTGGTCGAATCTTAATCTTTGCAACTGTGTTTCCCTCACCATATTCACCAAAAGAGTACGTTCCGCCCTTGTACTTTAAAGCCGTAGTTTGCCCGAGAGCAATACAAGCACAAAGCAGAATAAAACAAGTTAAAATAGATTTCATCATGATGACAATTTAAACAATCCGATTCAAACCATTCAAAATTCCCTGGCGGATCAAATTTCCGTAGCCATCATCCAACAAGTTTTCTGTATGGGACAATGCTATTTCATAATTCAGTTTTGCCGCAGTTTTATCACCCAGATCTTCGAGGCATTTAGCAATATTGAGGTACAACGAAGGTAGCGCGCCGGAAATATCTTCATTCGATCTTAACGCGTTTTCAAGCGAAATCAAATCCCATTTCAATTTATCAGAAACAGCCTCCTGATGTCGCGCCAGGTAATGCGCCGCAACGAACCGCTCAAAATCGGAAGCTGATTCATTCCAGGCCTGGGTAAAGATCGCTTTTGCTTCATCATCAACCAGCTCCATTCCTTTGGCGCAGAGCTGAACTATTTTATTATTGGGATCGAAATTCATTGCTGGTTTTCTTTAACCGGAATGTACATCTTCAACCACTTCTCATCCCTCTTTTTGTAAACTGCCGTTCCGGAAACGCCTTCTTCTTCAATCGTAAACTCAATTGAAATCAGTTCGTCATTTTGGTTGATGTCCACTATCTGAATAAATGCTTCCTTCGCTTTATCGCTTACTCGTGCCTGCCTGCCGTCTACATCAATCTTCAACGGAAAAGATGTATTTACGGCAAAATAACTCCCGATAATCAACTCATGGCGCGGTTTGGTTTCGAAGTGATAATATCCCTTCAGGATAGAATCCGTCAGCATAGCTTCCAGCACTTGTTTTAGATCAGATTGTTTAAGGGAATCACATGAACTTTCTACCTGAGGATACTTAAACACGCGTTGTTTAGAAGAATACAGAGGCTGATCTTTACAATAATCCCAACGGGAGATGATATTGATAATACAACTATCCGCATCCACCAGGAGTTCTTCGAGCACGAAAGTTTCTTTCTTATCATGTAGATTATAAAAAATATGAATGGTATCACCGCTAATCTCGTAAGTACCCGAATATTCTCCAGAACCGCCATGGCCGGTTGATTCATATATAACGGTATTGTCCGGATTAAAAATATATGTTTCAAATGTCATGAAATGATTTCCGCGATATATAGCGGAAAAAGATTGGGAAAAACCTGTGATTAAGAGGTTTAAAAATATCACGACTAGAACGAAGGCTCTCATTTACTTATTTGTTTAACTCTAAAAATCATGCGAAACCCACCGTTGAATCATTTCTCATTCCGTTTTAACCAGCCCCGTTTCCAGAAGACAAAGACTAATGTGCCCGTTAACAGCGCCATGAAACTAAGCGTATAGAAATAACCGCTTTCCCACTTCAATTCAGGCATATTCTCGAAGTTCATTCCGTAAACACCAACAATAAAAGTCAACGGAATGAAAATAACCGTGACAACCGTGAGCACTTTCATGATCTCGTTCATTTTTTGTCCCTGAATAGCATAATACAAATTGGAAATTCCGTCGAGCATTTGTTTTTGTGCGTCGATCTCATCTAAAAGTGTCAGACACGTATCTTTTAACTCCAGGAAATACTGGCAATTACTTTCAATGATGAGGTTGTTCTCTACACGTTCAATTTGCAGCAGCACATCGCGCATCGGTTGAACTGTTTTTCGCAAATCAATGAGTTTGCGTTTTTCCCACTCGATCTTACGAAGCACTTCAGATTTCGGATGCCGAAGCACCAATTTATCAAGCAGTACGGTGTTCTCAGAACATTCCTCAACAACTTCAATGTAGTTATCATTAATAGCCTCGAGTAAACGATACAACAGAAAATCGGGACCTTTGAAGCGAATTTTTCCGCGTTTATGATCAAGCCTGTCGCGTACATTCGGGAAATGTCCGGAATGCCCGTTTTGAAAAGAAAGCAGATAGTTATCACCAATAATAAAGCTTAACCGCTCTTTCTTTAACTCATATTTTTCGCCGGTTGTTGGCAGCGCCGATTCAATGGAGAAGAAGATATAATCCGGATACTCTTCCAGCCGGGCACGTTTCGTTCCTTTGAAAATAGCTTCCTGAATCAACACGTCAATGCCCATTTTATTGCAGATCGCCTGAATTTCTTCTTCATTATCTAAAGAATGAATATTCAGCCATTGGGTCAACCCCATATTTTCCAGCGGATTGAAATTCTCGACAAAGAAGGAAACATCTTCCTCAATAAGCTCTACGCTTTCGGCATTGTATCTGTATAATTGAGCGACTTTCGACATGATTCGAAAATAAGAATTTTAATAACGAATTGCGAATGATAAGTGTGAAAATGAAAATCCTTTCGCATAAATCAGACTTTTATGCGTTATTGGTTTCAAATTTAAGCTTATGCGATCAACACTACTTTTCAAACTAATCTTTTTCTTCATTTTCTTTAGCGGCAACTTACGTGCTCAGGTTGTTCTTGATCACGTTATTGATGCTTCCACTTTTGGCGGCGAGCCTTATATTGGTCAAACGTTTTACACCGCGCAACTAAGCCAAAACGAAACAAAGTATGTGTTTTGCGATGAAAACACCAATACGTTCAGTCTTTACAATATGGACCTCACTCCATTCATGATGAACATTGCTTTGCCTGCTCCACTGGAAAACGGCATACGTCAACCGATCTATATTACACGAAGTTTATTCGATTGCGATTCAGCAACAATTGAGTTTATCTACGAATCTCCAATTCAAATGGATGAATTCTGGGTTATTCGGACAGACGGAACAGAATTGTTATACATGGACAGCGTTAACGCACCTTTTTGCATTGGCGGATGTCTCGGAATGTCGGATGCCATAGTTCCGATTCGCAATACTTCAGACGGAACTAAATTATTCCTTCAAAAGCAAAGTCCGAATGGTACAAGTACACAATTCTACATTTACTCTCTTTGCGGAACACTTGAAACTGAGGGATTGTTCGAGTTTACACAACAAGCTTCTTATATAACAGGTGTTTTTCCTAATCCTTCGCAGCAAGAAGTTAATTTCAGGATCAACCTGCCGGATAATCTGAATAACTACCAGCTTGTTATTACCTCCGGAAGCGCAACTGAAGTAAAACGACAGTCAATCACAACCTCAACTGATCTGCAAACATTAAATGTTTCAGGATTAAGCAGCGGCACTTATTTTTATTCGCTTTGTACCGCTTCGAAAGTTTACCAAACCGGAAAATTTGTTGTAACACACTAATTTAACATAGAATCCGGGGCACGTTTTTTGTTTGAACTGTGCAAAAAAAAATCTAATGCGATCTATCCTCATCCTAGTCTTGCTTCGTTCAACATTTTCTTTCAGTCAGGACACGATTGAAGTTTACTTCATTTACGGCTCCAAGCCGCTCACTAATTCAGAAAGTCATTGGTTTGGCGGAAAACTTGGCGGCCACGTAGGAATGGGATTTTCAGAAGATTCTGTCTTTCATTTTAATCCGGGCGGTAAAGTAGGAGCATTCGGGCATAAAGACAAACCGGGAACCTGGCGGCAAGACACAAAAGAAGAATTTCTATGCACTTTCGGCTGCGACTCGAACCAGATTCTGATTGTAAAAATTCCAATTTCGGCAGAAGAAAGAGCATCTATTCGAACAACAGCATTAAAATTCCTCAGCAATTCGCCTTATCCGTATGCTTTTTTTGGAATGCGCTGCACGAGTTCCTGCTATCATTTACTATCACAGACACATTGGTTTAAAGAAAAAGGGAAATCACGTATGATCAGGAATTATTTCTACCCGAGAAAACTCAGAAAAGAACTTCTTAAGCAAGCAAAGAAGAATCATTGGGAAACGGAACTCACAATTGGACGCAGCAGCCGGAAGTGGGATCATGATTGATTAAGAGAAAACGTTATAAGAGGAAAGGAGGAAACGCTCATCTTTTTTTACTATTTACCCTTCCCTATCTTCCTCTTTTCAAGATATTTAATCAATGTTTCTTTCGCTTTCCTGTTGTTTGGCTTTTTGATTGCCTGTTTGATCAATTCGCGTTCTTTTTTGGTCAAATGCCAGGAAAGTGAGATTCGTTCGGTTTTGGTTTCTCTCAGGTTAAACGAAACAACTCTCAACGGGAACGGAGCTCTTGAAGCGTAAGCATTTAATAATTCATCCTGGTCAAAATCCTGTGTTCTGGGAAAATTGGAAAATAAATTCCCAAATGGTTCCAGGAACTTGTTGAAGAACGAAAACTCTCTCGTACTCTCTTTATCGAACACTTTTTTGGTGTCGCGAATCTTAACAATTACAACTCCGGAGGTTTCTTTTCTGATCCAATCCTGTAGCGCCATCATCCAGTTCACTGTAGTTTTTGTTCCGAAGTTGTCACGTGTTCCGGCATCCATTACCTGGATTTTCGGTTCGGTTGGCAAAGTGGTCATCGGAAGCACCAGCGGGAAAGTTGCATTCATTCTCAGGACTGAAGAAAATTTCACTTTATCGACCTGATCTTTCCCCAACAGCGCACGTGCATCAATATTTTCCACCATTGAAGATGAGCCGGCCAATTTGTTCTGTGGATTGAGAAAGCGGGTTCCCATAGTAGAGAAGGTGATCCGTCTTCCATCGTTTACGATACAGGGTGAAAAGAGCATCACCGGGATTTTTCCTTCTTTTTCACCGGAAGCAGTTTCCCCGAAAGGTTTATCGAGAATATAACCGGTATTCTCATTCATGTCTTCTTCGAACGCAATCGCACGTGTATAGTGGTAACTCGATTCGTTTTTATAACTCGTCCGGTAGCGCACAAAAATGTCGTTGGTTGATGCCGCAAATGACATTTTATTCAAAATATCGGACGTAATCTGCTCATAATAAGTATTGGAGCAGGTAGAAGGAATATCGCCGCTTTGGTATTCGGCGTACAATCCGCGATAGAACGCACCGCCAACCATTCCACCGGAAGCACCGGTAATCATAGCAGTATGTTTCGTGAAATCATAGCGTGTACTCTGGTCCATTTGCGACAAAACCCAATAAACCCAGGCTGCACTTCGTGATCCACCACCGGAAGTATTCACGATAAAAAGAACCGGCTTTTCTTCACCTGTATTCTTTTTCCAATTCTCGAGTGACTGGATATATGCCTTTAAATCTTTCTCAACACGTGCCGAATCGAGCAATTCCTCCGAAAAGCGATCATAAGAATAAACAGCTTTGGAGGAATAATCCATTCCGATGGCTTCTGTTTCGAAATGAAACCATTTGGTATTCCCTGAAAGCCAGTTTATTGAAACAAAAACAGCCAGAATCAACGGAACTGTGTACCAGCGAAACCAACTAAGCAAGGCATTGAAAACCATCAGAACAATTGTGAGTAAAAGCACAATACTGCTTGCAGCAGGAACATCCAGCCAGCGCGAACCGCCTAAAAAACCAAGCAGCAGGAATGCCGCAATGGTACTCACTTCAAAAAGCGACGTTGAAATCCGGTTTTGTATGAATACTTTTTGCAGTAATGAAGTTTGGTAATGACGTGTAGAACGACACTGCATAATCCGCAATCCTCTTCCAAAATAGAAATAAAGCCGCTCTGTTCTTCCCCTTGACTTGTAATTCCGTCCGTTCTGGATCCGCATCCAGCGTAACCGCCGGCTTGAAACGGTATCTGAAAAATGTTTCAGTTCAAAAACGTTTTTATTCTTTCTAAAGAAAAAGAGAACGGAAATCGCTATAAAAAAGCTCATTCCGATGACCAGCCCCAAAATATAAAGAAGCACATCAGATGTTTTTGCAAACTCTTCTATATATTGGAACCGGATAATCTCATAGATTAAAACCAAAATAAAAACCAGCGGCACCAGGCTGTTGTTGATACAAAACTTCAAAAACGGTTTGTTCACCATGGCAAGAAACGGAAAATGGCTTGCCAGCTTGGTGTAAGAATAAGAATGGAACGCCATGGTGAATCCGCCCAATGAAAATCCTAAAATAGCAAATGAATAAACAGACACTTCTTCCTGGTATTCAGGTGAAAGAAAAAGGAACGACAACCCAAATCCTTTCCCCAAATAATCGGTGATAATACTGAAAAGAAGCAGCCAATAGATCAATCCCATTAAACTGTGCTTTACATGATGCATAAACAAAACAAGAGGAAAAAACCGCTTGATGTAATCCCAACTTATTTTAAGCATCTCCACCCGTCCTTTTTTCTTTAAGATACAATTTATTCGGAAATGTTGGAATTACATTTTATAAAGTCGGCAACTAAATAGCCAAGTGTCTTTCCCACTGATTTTACTTCCGTTTCTGTTGACGGAGCAGC
Organism: uncultured Flavobacteriales bacterium; assembly: GCA_946479985.1. The sequence continues at coordinate 24,474 of CAMLIF010000024.1, read as the reverse complement.
CTCAGGCAAGTGCAGGTAGCAAACATTTTTCAGTGCTGCCATTTTACGGATGTAGTAGCGCGCCTGCTCAACAGTTATACCGGAAGGCGTAAACGCGCTTGAAGGCATAAAAGCAATTGCATCCATATCCAGCTCAATTCCAACAGCATGAAACCGATAACCTTGAGAAACAATATATATATCTGATCTGAATTTTTCAGGATCATCAATCCAGTCTTCAAAATAAGAACTCCAGGCTCCCATTTCGTTCAGATAATCGAGAATAAACTGATTGTTATATGATTGGTGCAAGCCGAGAACGCTGTACTTCGCTAAAAATCCTTTTTCATGAGCAGTCGAGAATGGATTTCCCGAATGCCGCTCACCGGTTTTTCGCACATCTGCATGCGGATCAAGATTTGTAACCGCAATTTTAGCATTGAGCGCCTGCGAAGCTCCATGAATCAATCCAAAAGCATTGTTGTGGCCACCGCCAATTACAATCGGAATTCCACCCGAAGCAACAACTTCTTTTGTCCAGCCGGCAACCAGCATATCCAGATCATTAATATGTTCATGCAACGGAGTTGTAATTTCGCGGTTTGGCTCAATGGTTCCGTGTAAACAAATTTCAGTTCCGGACAGAAATGAATTGCTTTGAACATTCAAAAATCTGGAAACGAATGCTTCAAATCCTTTATTGGAACCAGGAAAACCTCCGTTTAACTGAGGCCCAAGATCTTCAATAATTCCCAGAATATGGTAGCGCGCTATTTTCCATGAGTCAGAACCTGCTGTTCTATAATGCATCACTTCCCCTAAACGTATTTCACCATCGCGTTTGTAAAGGAATTGATCACGCAATCCTTCACCGGAAATTTTCAGTTCAAAATACTTCGAATTCATAACTTACCCATTGATCAGCTTAACAAAACCGGCAGGAGGAACTACGGGACGCATAGTTTCTTTGCCGACAAAAACCAGCGTTGTCTTTCCAGTGCAGATCACTTCCTCTTTCATGTTTTTTATTATATAGTCGAAAAACAACCGTGCACCTTTCAACCCGGTGATGAAGGTAGTTACAAAAAGTTCATCATCATAAAATGCCGGACGGAGATAATCTATTTCGAAATGACTAACGGGAAGCATATAACCGGCATCTTCAAGTTCTTTATAGGAAAACCCCATACTCCTTAAAGTTTCAACTCTGCCAACCTCAAAATAGGATGCATAATTTCCATAATAACAATATCCCATTTGATCGGTTTCACCATATCTTACTCGTAAACTGATCGTATGCTGCAGGGTATTTTTCTCCATTTTGTTCAACTTAAAACTTTTGCATTTTTTTTATTCAAAATTGTGAATGTTTTTCGAAAAAACAAGTTAATTTTATACTTACCATGGTTAGGAGTTCAACGTTATTTTCTTAACATTAATCTTTGATAATATTTTATTCATCGATGAATTACACGTTATTGACGATTCCGTAGAATTGAGTTAAAGAATTACTTCAACCGAAGTAAAACTTTTTTAATAATCAACCCTTCCCCGGTTTTTTTTTTCACTTTTTTATGAGAATATTTGTCCATGTCAAAACGGAAGCCTGATTACTACTGGTTTTCAAAGTGAATAAAGCAAAAAAAACAATAAAACATTAAAAACTGTCTACCCCGATGAGTGCCAATCATGACGCAATCTGGAATTCTTGTCTTAAAGTGATTAAAGACAACCTGCCTCTTCAAGCTTATAAAACTTGGTTCGAACCAATTATACCCGTAAGAATTGAAGACAGCGTGTTAACTATTCAGGTGCCTTCCCACTTCTTTTACGAGTGGTTGGAAGAACATTATATTACATTATTAAAAAAGGTGATCAAAAAAGAATTAGGGACAGAAGGACAGTTGGAATACAGTATTGTCATGGAAAACTCTCCTAACAATTCAAATCCTTACACGGTAAAGCTTCCTGCATCTAACAAGAAAGCAGTGAAAAATGCTCCTATGAATATGCCAATAGATATTTCGGAAAACCCGATTAAAAATCCATTTATTATTCCCGGGTTACGTAAGGTAAACGTTGATTCGAACCTGAATCCCTCTTATTCTTTCGAGAATTTTGTAGAAGGAGACTGTAATCGATTAGCTCGCTCAGCGGGCTACGCAGTTGCAAATAAGCCAGGTGGAACCGCATTCAACCCTTTATTGATTTATGGTGGTGTTGGATTAGGAAAAACGCATTTGGCGCATTCAATTGGTATTGGTGTAAAAAACCAGTTCCCGAATAAAACAGTTCTATACGTTAGTTCAGAAAAATTCGCGCACCAGTTTATTGACGCAGTAAGAAACGGTACAACAAATGATTTCATTCATTTCTATCAAATGATTGATGTTTTAATCATTGATGATGTGCAGTTTTTCTCAGGAAAAGAAAAAACACAGGATGTATTCTTCCATATTTTCAATCACCTGCACCAAAACGGCAAACAGATTATCTTAACATCTGATAAACCGCCGGTAGAAATGCAGGGAATGGAGCAGCGCTTACTTTCTCGTTTTAAATGGGGACTTTCGGCAGATTTATCTACTCCGGACCTGGAAACGCGTATTGCGATCATGGAGAAGAAAATGTACGGCAGCGGAATTGAATTACCGAATGAGGTAGTTGAATACTTAGCATACAGTATCAATACAAACATCCGCGAGATGGAAGGCGCAATGACATCTTTGTTAGCACAGGCATCGTTGAACAAAAAAGCAATTACGCTTGAGTTGGCGAAGCAAATGATCGACAAGTTTGTTAAGAACACCGCACGTGAAGTATCTATTGACTACATTCAAAAAGTGGTTTGTGATTACTTCGATCTTCCGATTGAAATGCTGAAATCTAAAACACGTAAGCGTGAAGTAGTTCAGGCTCGTCAGATTTCCATGTATTTCTCTAAAAAGATGACGAAATCATCATTGGCAAGTATCGGAGCTCATTGTGGCGGAAAAGATCACGCAACAGTACTGCACGCCTGCAGAACGGTAATGAATCTGTCTGAAACAGACAAACAGTTCAGAGCCTACCTGGAAGACCTGGAGAAAAAATTAACGATCCAATAAATATTGAATCCCGGTACTTCGACTTTGCTCAGTACCGGGATTTTTGTTTTAAGAAAGTGTCTGTATGTCAAACGGCAAGTTTCAAACAATTGATTCTCTCAGCGAAGGGTTCTACAAGGAAAAAGGATCTAAATTTATCGCTTACGCCATTCCGTGTACTTCAGAAAGCGAAGTAAAACAACACATTTCACAATTACGCAGAGAAAACCCACAAGCTTGTCATGTTTGTTCGGCATTCAGACTAGGCAGCGACAAAAAACTTTATCGATCCAGTGATGATGGTGAACCGTCAAATTCTGCTGGCCCGCCGATATTGGGACAGATTCAGTCTTTTGATCTTACCAATGTTCTAATTGCGGTTGTTCGCTATTATGGCGGAACAAATCTCGGTGTTGGCGGTTTGATTAACGCCTACAAAACATCTGCAAAACAAGCCCTGGAAAACGCTAAGATCATTGAAGCCGAAGACAGTATAAGAATCGACTTTCAATTTGCATACGAAGAACTTTCTACTGCAATGAAACTGATCAAGAAATCCGGATGCAGGATCATCAAACAGGAAATCAACAGTGTTTGCCGGTTTACGGTAGAGATCCCGGTTTCGGACGAAGAACTGATAAACGAGATACAAACCAGATATTTACAAGAATAATATGGAATTAGAGAACATTGAATTATTGAAACAGCTGGTTAAAATACAAGGTGTAGCCAGCGACGAAGGGAAAATCAAAGCATTCATTCTAAAATATGTTGAGTCACACAGCAAACACTGGAAAACTCAGCCGGTTATTTTGCAGGAATCGTGGTTGCAGGACAACATTGTACTGATTTTCGGCAGCCCGAAAACCGCGATTTACGCTCATATCGATACAATTGGTTATTCCGCAGGCTATGCAGATGACCTGATTCGTGTTGGAGGTCCAAGAAATATTGAAGGAACTTTGTTGGTTGGATCAGATTCGGATGGTGAACTCGAGGCCGAAGTCTGGTTAAACGAAACCGAAGACGGACACTTTTCTCCACATTATGTTTGTGACAGAGCTATCGACAGAGGAACTTTACTTTCATTCAAAAACAATTTCCGCGAGACAGACGAATATGTTCAATCATCATACCTGGACAATCGTTTGGGCGTTTTTTCTGCATTGGAAGTAGCTAAAACATTGGAAAACGGTGCAATTGTTTTTTCAACCTACGAAGAACATGGCGGAAACTCGGTTGGGTTTATTGCAAAGTATTTATTTGAAACATACGGCGTACAGCAAGCATTGATCAGTGATATTACATGGGTAACTCCGTACGTAACTCATGGCGGAGGAGTTGCTATTTCCATGCGCGACAGTATGTTGCCGAGAAGAAGTTTTTTAAACAAAATCATTGATCTGGCAGAAAAATCGGGTGTTCAATACCAACTGGAAGTAGAATCTGCTGGAGGAAGCGATGGTTCCGTTCTCCAAAAAGCAAGTTTACCCATCGACTGGTGCTTTATTGGTGCACCCGAAGACCATGTACATACGCCAGACGAGAAAGTTTTCAAATCAGATATACTTGCCATGATCCGGTTATACGAAAATTTAATGCAAACTCTTTAAATACAAATCATTTAGCCGTATTGCTTCATAATTGTACTTGACCGGTCAGTGATTCTGAATTAACTTTACGTGAATCTTATTCAGAAAAAATGGGACTTTTTAAAAAGAAACAAAACCCGAACCTGACCCCACTCATCATTTATGTTGCCGAAGACAATCCTGTTTATCTGCGACAGCTTGAATTTTATCTGAAAAAGATCCATGGCGACAAAATCCTTATTGAATCTTTTCCTGTTTCCGAAGTGATTGAAGTTAAGCTGGAACATGGATACACTCCTGACATTATTCTAATGGATAATTTTTTAGGGGAAAAATATAAAGATGCTACGCTCGGAATAGATTCCCTTGAGCAAATCCAGATAAAATATCCGGGAATTACACTCATTCTTCACTCGGCCAATCACAATTTATTGACAAACGAAACCGATACTTTCCATTTTATTCCAAAGAATGACAACGCTTTTCAAAAGATCAGTGAGGTTATTGTCAGAAAATTAGGTTAGATTTAGTTCAAGCAGCAAATAATTTTAGAGCCATGATAGAAAAGATAATGTTACCAATCAATCTCACTTATCTGAAGCACCTTTCTTCGGGCGATGCGACTATTGAAAGAAAGATGCTCAGATTATATATTTCTGAAGTGGGTAAAGACGTTCAGAAAATGACTGAGGCTTACGTGAATTCAGAGATGGCAGCAATTGCAGATGTGTGCCATAAATTGAAATCATCTGTACAATTGGTTGGTTATGAATCTCTTTTAGATGATCTCTCAACGATAGAAACGTTTAGAGACAAAACAACGCTTACATCTGAAGAGCAAGCGCTGTTTGAATATCTTATCAATCAATTAAAACATAGTTTTATTGAAATAAACACCGTTCTTAACCAATAACCTTTATTTTATTTCTTCCAGGTTTGAAGCTGAAACCGGTTTTAAAAACTCACAGCCAGCCGGAAGTTTCGCCATTACGTTTTCGTAGCTGAAACGAAGTCTCAATCCTTCGGAACGATATTTATCCGGCAAATTCACTACCAAATAAGAAATCATTACGTCACCTTTTGTCACCCGGACGTAAGCACCGCATTCAGGACTGATTTTAACAATTCCTTCTACAATTGGTAAATCCATTCCGCCATCAACAGGTTGTTCTTTTCCAGGATTCTCGGTTGTACCCGTATTTGCAACAGCTTCCTTATTTGTTCTGCATGACATTGCCAGGCCTCCGACAATCATCATTATTAAACATATTTTTTTCATTATTCATCTATTTTAATTGACTTTCCCGCGATAAAAGCGGTGGTCCAGGCAGCTTGAAAGTTAAATCCTCCTGTTATTCCGTCAATGTCCATTATTTCACCTGCAAAAAACAAGCCCGGAATTCGTTTGGCCTGCATGGTCTGAACATCAATCTCAGAAAGATCAACACCTCCGGCAGTCACAAACTCTTCCTTAAAGGTAGTTTTTCCTTTCATCTTAAACGAACAATTCACCAACGTTTCTGTCAATCTGTTCATGGATTTTGCGCTTAATGAAACCCAGCTGGCATCTGCAGGAATCGAAGAACGTTCGAGCAAATGATTCCACAACCGTGATTTTATTCCGAATTGCGGAGTATTCCCGATTTGCTTTTGTGATTTCAACTGAGCATTTAACTCCTGAAATACGATATCGGGCTTCATTCCACCAGTCCAATTCACTACAAACTCGTGTTCGTACCCTTTTTCCGATAAAATCCTTGCTCCGAAAGCAGAACATTTTAATATGGCAGGCCCGCTCAATCCCCAATGCGTAACTAAAAGCGGTCCGTCTCCACTCCACTTTTCTCCTACCAGGCGAACAATTGCTTCTTCCTTCACAATTCCCATTAAATCTACAATGGAATTATCAGGCAAATTAAAGGTAAACAAGGAAGGAACCGGATCAACCAGTTTCAGATCGAATGAGCGTAAGTAGGAGAATCCACTGATTTTCGGATGTCCGCCGGTTGTACAGATCACGTTTTTCGCAAGCCAGGAATCTTTGTTCGTAGTAACAAGGAAGGAATTCTCTTCTTTTCTTATTTCAGTTACTCCCTGTTGAAATTCGATAGCGATATCGACTCTTTTCAGTTCGTTTTGAAAAAGAGAAATAATGGTTTCAGAAGTATTTGATTCCGGGAAATAACAGCCATCCGGATAAAGACGCAGTTTTACATTATGTTCTTCCAGCCATAATTTCATTTCGTTACTTGAAAACTGGTGAAATGCTTTTTTAAGGAAACGCTGTCCACGGGGATAATGCAATGATAACTCCTGCGGATCAGAAATAACGTTCGTTACATTACAGCGCCCGCCACCGGAAATACGAACTTTTGAAAGCGCATTCAGAGATTTTTCCAGGATAACAACAGATGCCGAAGAGTGAAAACGATTAGCCTGAATTGCAGCAAAACAACCCGCTGCACCCGCACCTATTACAAGAACGTCTACTTGTTTCATTCTGCAAAAGTAACTAAAAAGAAAAAGGCCCTTCGATAATCGAAAAGCCTTTTTCCCTTAACCTGTAGATGTTAATAATTGATCCGTTTGTTAGTAGAACGCAAGTGCCTTTAAAAGGTTTCATTTTATTTCAGAAAAAAATAATTATTTCCTCGGAAACGTCCGTAAACACATAGAAAAGAGTAACTTCGCACTCTGAGAAATGATCAAGAAAGGAAACAGATTATACAGCATTTTACACTTTAAGTGTCCGCAGTGTCACGAAGGGGAATTCTTTGTCTCACATCCTTACAATCTTAGAAAAGCAGGCGATATATATCCAAGATGCCCGAATTGCGGATTGAAATACGAAAAAGAGGTTGGTTTTTACTACGGTGCCATGTACGCTTCATACGGCTTGGCGGTTGCAGAGTTTGTAATCTGCTGGGTCGGATTTCACTTTTTCCTTCCATGGGTAAGTACCTTTTGGGAAATCACTTTTATCATTACACTTTCAATATTGACTGGTCCGCTGAAATACGCGTTATCGAAGATTATCTGGGCGAATTTGTTTTTTTCTTATAAGGAAATCAGAAAATAGAGACCAGAGAACAGACAGAAATTCAATCCAGCCTATTCTCCGGCTACTATACAATGAAAAAGAACCAACATGGTATTCTAACGTTTTTATTCTTCAGATATTTTACTTTATCTAATTTAAAACTCATTAAAAGCAGAAAGCAGGTTCAAAGACTTCTCTAAACCTGCTTCCTATCGCTATTTTCTATTCATTTTATTGTATCCCAACATTTTTGTCCTTCGGATATTTCACCTTAAACGAGTATGTCAATTTGGTGCTTTCTTTTGCTTTGAGGTTGACAATCCATTCCAGTTTACCCGTAGATTCGTTGTGATTGGCCTTATTGACATCTACTTTCTCAATCGTAATCTCGCTGTTTGTGGTTATCGGCAGCTGATCTTCCACAACGATTTCAACAGGAGTTCCTTTCAGATTTTTGATCGAGATTTCAAATGAAACCGTTCGCTCAATATCTTTGTCGATGATTTTCTCTTTCACATCTTTTTTCATCAGAACTCTACGTGCGATAATATTCGGATCTTTTCCAAGACTCAATAAAAGAGTATCGCTCATAGTTGTAGGATTTAAATAAGTTTCACCCATGAAAGTTCCGTCGAAGAAGATATTTGCTGTTGCAGGAACTAATTGAAGTTCATCCAGTTTAAGGATTTCAGCAACCAGGAATACTCCCGGATCAATTTTCGGAACGCAGTAATATCTGTAGTTAGCTGTCAACTCATTGTTTTGAACCAAAACCAAGTGACTTTCTCCATCAGATTCTATTGTATACGGCAGATCAATTTTGTATTCGGCAGCAATCACGCGGTCGATCATTGTAGTGAAATTGTATGCTTCTCCTGCTGGAGCCGGGGCGTTAGAGTAGGCATCTTCGAGCGATTTTGACAACTCATCTTTTTGATAAACGCCCACATTATTGGTACGTCCGTAATTTGAATACGTCTGCTGGTAGTAATAATCCAAATACCACGGATGTAATTCCGGTTTGGTTTTGTTCTGAGACGGATCAATGGTGGAAAGCGTAATCTTTACATCATCCCATTTTTCCTGCGTGTTCTGACGAATTAATGCTTTGTAGGTCAAATTCACCTTGCCGGTGTTGATATCTGCTCTTAAATCGTAGCTGGGAACCCAGGAAGCGTCGGAAACCAAATAAGAAACATTTAGTTTTCCGGTAACTACTTCTTTCGATTGTACAGTTACAATAATTCGGTGGATTGGTCCTTTTGGCTGTTCCGGCTCATTGGAAGACTGATAGTTCAATAAATCCTGCATACGCTGATTCATAGCACTGTACTTTGCTGTTTTCTCCGCTTTACGTTTCTGAAGCACCTGAATTTTCTTGTTCAGTTCATTCATTTTCACCTGGTAGTATTCCATTGCCTGTTTGAGAAGCTGAATAGAATCATTTACTTTCCCCTGACCTTTGATTGCGCCGTTGTTTGCCAGGATATTCTTAGAAGTGTTCAAAACATCAATTTCATCCTGGATTTCACGTAAATCGTAATTCATGTTATCCAATGAATCCTGGAGCAGGCGAATATCGTTTCTGATCTTCAATGGTAATCCTTCCAGTTTTGGTTTAAGCGGCTCAGGATAATACGTATCGTACTTCGAATCGATGATAATCACATTGCCGAATGCTTTTACCTGTAAACTTCTCGGATCAATATTCGGACTAACTCCTTCAATGATGAGTTCCGTAACACCAACTTTTGCCGTAAAATTGGCCTTTCTGTAGATTTGTGCTCCGTTGGTATAAACGGTAACGTCGGAAATTGTGGATTTGATGGTTTCTTTGTCTCCGGCGAAGGAGTTGAAGCAAAAGAGAATGCTCCAAAGGAGAAATATACGTTTCATGTTTTTGTTTTTGATTCGGCGGTTAGTACCGTTACCTTCCAAAAACGTTCAACAAAAACTGAAATTCACATACTATTGCCGGCAAAAAGGAACCATTTTTCCTTCTTTCCATTCGAAAGTTTCTATGGTAACATGTTCATTCCAAATGCACTTCTCGTTGTATTCATCATGAGAGATTACCCGAAAGATCTGGTCTTTTTCCGGCTTTCGTGAATAAGGAATCGAATAATCATCTTCCGATTCTTTGGTTGGGAAGATCAATTCATTCGAACTATGAAAAAGAGCGGCTTCACCCATTCCGTAACCTTCCTCAAGAAGCTGCAGACCATTGCTGGTTTCAAGAATGTAGACTTCACTCCACGTTACCCCGCAGGCATCAGCTAATGAATTGTAAATGAAAATGTGTTCTACTCCCTCTAGTAAGGGATTTTTGATCATTACCAATTCTCCGTTTGCCGGATCATCCGCATGTATCACTTCAAATTCTATTTGCTTTGTAATCAGTTTTTTGGAAAAAATCCGAAGTGACATATAATAATCAACTTGCTCTTCCTCTCTTTTGACAACGCGTGAAATTCCCCAAACAGCTGAAGTGGAATCAGACATTCTCAACACTTCATTTGTCAGCAAGCCACCCCAAACATATCCTTTTTTCTTTCCCGATTCAACATGAATCCATTTCGATTGAAGTCCGTTTATGGTAGTGTCAACAGAAGAAATATCCAGCACTTTTACGCGATCGCCAATGAGTAGTTTAGCCAGCATTTCTGATCCGGCTGTAGGCTGAGATCTCAATTTACATGCATCGGCAAAAACATAGGCTTCTTTCAGCTGCACGGACCAATCGAAATTCCAGGATTCAAAATTGTAAGCTTCCGTGCGAATTTCTTCCTGAGAAAATGAAAATTCAGTGATTAAAACCGAAAAGATAAAGACCAGCAGCCTTTTCATCTTAAGCGATCAATGATTTTATTTCAGCAATAATCCGATCTGCCAGATCTGCAGCAGCCTGAGCATCTTTACTTTCAGTATAAACGCGAATAATTGGCTCCGTATTACTCTTGCGCAAATGAACCCATTCTTTGCCGATATAAATTTTTACACCGTCAACAGTATCCACTTCTTCGTGAGCATATTTTTTTGCCATTGAAGTCAGAATTCCATCTACGTCGATTCCGGGAGAAAGATCAATTTTCTTCTTCGCCATTTCGTAATTCGGGTAGGAAGCACGTAAAGCCGTCATCGACATTTTTTTGTGTGCCAAATGCGATAAGAACAGTGCAATTCCCACTAATGAATCACGGCCGTAGTGCAATTCCGGATAGATGATTCCACCATTTCCTTCACCGCCAATTACAGCGTTCACTTCTTTCATTTTCACTACTACATTCACTTCACCAACTGCTGAAGCGTGGTAAACAGATCCTGTTTCTTCAGTAATATCGCGCAAAGCACGCGTAGAACTTAAATTGGAAACAGTTGCTCCTTTTCGTTTGGAAAGAATGTAATCTGAAACGGCAACCAAGGTATATTCCTCACCGAACATTGATCCGTCTTCATTAACCAAAGCCAGACGATCTACATCCGGATCGACCGTAATTCCCAAATGTGCTTTTTCGGAAACTACTTTTGAAGAAAGTTCCGTCAAATGTTCTGCTAAAGGCTCCGGATTGTGCGGGAAATGTCCTGTTGGGTCACAATACATTTCAATAATATCAGTCACTCCAACTGCTCTTAACAATTGCGGAACCGAGATTCCGCCTGTAGAATTCACCGCATCAACAACCACTTTAAAATTCGCAGCTTTAATTGCAGGAATATCAACATCTGAGAGCTTTACAATATCTTCAATGTGACGGACGATTGCTTCTTCGTCTTTGGAAACTTTTCCCAGATCGTCAACTTCTGCAAACTGGAAACTCCCTTTCTGAGCTATATCCAAAAGTAATTCTCCTTCGGCACCGGAAATAAATTCGCCTTTGTGATTTAACAATTTAAGGGCATTCCATTGTTTCGGGTTGTGAGATGCAGTAAGAATAATTCCGCCATCAGCTTTGTGATAAGGAACTGCTACTTCTACAGTCGGCGTTGTGGAAAGACCAAGATCAATCACATCGATTCCAAGTCCAACCAAAGTTTGAATCACCAAGGTTGAGATCATTTCACCGGAAAGACGTGCATCGCGGCCAACAATTACTTTGTATTTTTTAGCCGGATCGGACAGTTTCAACCATGTTCCGTATGCAGCAGCAAACTGAACTGCATCAATTGGAGTTAAATTATCAGCAGGTACACCACCAATTGTACCGCGAATTCCTGAGATAGATTTGATTAATGTCATAAATAGTGAGATTTAAAGCTTAAGTCGGGGCGAATCCGCTGCCGTAGACGCCCCGACTTAAGTTTCTTTTATTTTCTTTTTAGAGCTAACATTCGAAGAACGGTCACAGCAGCTTCAATACCTTTGTTTCCGTGCTTTCCTCCTGCTCTATCGATCGATTGCTGTTCTGTATTATCTGTTAGCAGGCAAAATCCAACAGGTTTGTTGTATTTCAGAGTTACATCTACAATTCCCTGGGTAGTTCCGGAACATACGAAATCGAAATGACGTGTTTCGCCCTGAATAACAACACCAATTGCAATCACGGCATCAACGGAGTTGTTTTCGAACAGCCATTGCGCTCCCAGCGGTAATTCAAATGCACCGGGCACTACAGAAAGAAGTGTGTTTTCTTCCTTAACACCGGCTTTTACCAATGTTTCCTGAGCACCTTCCAGCAGTTTGGAAGTGATGTGGTCATTCCATTCAGAAACAACAATGCCGATTCTAAAATCGGCACCGTTCGGAAGTTTTTCCTGATTATAATCTGATAAGTTTTTTAAGCTTGTTGCCACTTATTTTGCTTTTACATTCGACACGCGAGCAATGTATTTGTCAATTGCTTTTTGGTTTGAGAATACAGGATAGTTATCTCTGATCTTCTCATACAATTCAGTTGCTTTCTCGAAGTTTTTCAATTCTTCTGCAACTCCACCCGCTTTAAATAAGAACATTGGAGTTGTGAAATCATTGTCATCCATGTTTGCAGCTTCTTCATACAATTCAAGAGCATCTTTAAACTGGTTCAATTCTGAATGACAATCACCACGCAATCCAACACACAAAACAGAGTTGTAAGTATCTTCCAAATCAACATCGTCTAATTCTTTCAACGCTTTTTTGAATTCTCCTTTGTTCATGTACTGACGACCCAAAACGTATTGAGCAACCTCACCACCCTGGTAGCCATCGTATTTTTTAACCTGAGACTGTAATTGTTCAATTGCAGCATCCGTAGAATCTTTCTCGGCAAGGTTCAACCCCTCATAATAAGAATCGTTTGATTTTACTGTGTTAGGAACTGAAACCAATTGATAATAAACGATCCAACCAACGATCAAAAGCAGGGCTACCCCTACGATAATCGTGATTTTCTTCAATGTAGGGTTCTCTGAAAACTGCTGTTTAAAGCCTGAAAATGTTGTAGTTTTTGACATGTACTCTCTATTTAAGCGTTGCAAAAATAATCTTTTTTCCGAATGTTAAACGTGAAATATGAGTATATTTGCCCTGTTAGTGGTTATTCGAGTTTTAGGACTCGTTTTGAAAAGGGAATTCGGTTAGAATCCGAAACTGTATCTGCAGCTGTAACCTTTGTAACGTTGTTTAAATATGTCACTGTTCGTACAAGACGAATGGGAAGGCTAAACAAACGGAAGGAAGTCAGAATACCTGCCATAACGGATTGAATGAAGACTTCAGATTAAAGTCTATTTCGATAAGCTGTCGGTTTTTGACGGCTGTTCGTTATTTCTCTGAATTTTCATTTGCTTATTAAATCGGATCTGGCATGTGCCCGGTTCAATTATTAACTTTTAATGCGTTAAGCAATGAAAAAACTTTACTTTGCCGCTGCAGTTTTTGCAGCAAATTTCTCAATGGCCCAAACTACAGTTACGTTTGAGGACATGACACTTGCACCTGAATCTTACTACAATGGAGCCGACTCTGTAGGAGGTTTTACCTCTGGTGGAGTGTTCTTTGAAAACTCATTCTCCGGGTACTGGTCAAACGGATTTGCGTATTCAAACACCACCGACGTTACAACAGCGGGCTACACCAACGATTTTTCTGCATATGCAGGCGGGGGAGCAAACGGAAGTACAAATTACGCTGTGAATTACGGCGGGAACATCGACTTCGGTGCACAAGCACTTGTTTCTTCTATTGATATTACAAACAATACTTATGCAGCATTGTCTATGTTGAATGGCGATTTATTCGCAAAACAATTCGGTTCTACTATGGATGCGAATGGTGATGTGGACGGTACAAACGGTGAAGACTGGTTCCGTTTATTGATTGTTGGACGTGACGGAAGTTCGGTTATAACGGATACAGTTGTTTTCTATTTGGCCGATTACCGTTTTGCAGACAACAACAATGATTACATTATTGATTCATGGGAAACTGTCGATTTAACTTCACTAGGTGCAGTTCGTTATCTGGAATTCACACTGGAATCTTCTGACGAAGGCGATTGGGGAATGAATACTCCTGCCTATTTTGCTCTGGACGATTTGATCTACGGCTCATTATCATTGAATGAAACGGTTGTAAACAACCTGATAGTTTATCCAAATCCGGCATCAGAAACTATCACGTTTAAAGGTACAGAAGGAAAAATCACGATCACATCATTAACCGGAAGTGTTGTTTTCGTTGGTGAGTTGACCGGATTAAACGAGGTAAATGTGAGCGATTTTACAAGTGGAGCTTACGTTTACTCTATTGAAACTGCAACCGGAATTATTAACGGTCGTTTCGTAAAACAAAACTAAAACTGTAGATGCAACGCCGGATTCTTTTCGTTCTGCTTTCAACTTTTGTTGGTTTTTCTGCTGTTTCGCAGCAAGAGGAGAATGAAATGGAGGAGGTAATTATTTCCGGGAGCTCATCTCAATCATTAAACAACCTTCACCTCGATCAAAAACGTATTGAGAACAAGTTAGCTCCCGATCTGGGAGCTATTCTTGCTCTTTTACCAGGGTTGCAGATAAGAACGTATGGCGATGTCGGCGGATTAAAAACGGCAGGCTTCAGAAGCCTCGGTGCGGCGCATTCGTCCATTGTGATTGATCTTCAAAATCAACCGGTAACACAAACAGGGAGTACAGATTTGAGTTCAATTCCTACAGAATTTATAAAATCCGTAGCCATTTTGAGGCAGGACGGAACCAATACTGGACTTCCTATCCAGTCTAAATTATCAGGAAGTTTAATCCACATTTCCACTATTCACCAGTCAGTTAGTTCTGACTCAAGCATGTTACGAGTTGGTTTGCAAAACGGATCGTTTGGATATTATTCAGGCGATCTGGCAGCCAGATTACGCTACAAAAAAATTCAGCTTTCAATTACAGGAAAAGCCAGAACATACGAGGGGAATTTTCCTTTCGAATATCAGAATGCCTACCAAACCATTTCTGCAGTGCGCAAAAATAATGGTTGTTCGGATTTAAATGTAACAACCAGTCTTACCTGGTTTTTGAACAAGTCGCATACAATTTCAGTCAAAGGAACAATCAACGACGCAAAAAAAGAACTTGCCGGAGCAGTTGTTTTCTACAATGAAACTGCAAATCAGCACCTTTTTTCCGGAGAACGAAATTTAACCCTCTGGCACAAATTCGAATTGAAACGAAGTCAATGGATTACACAATTGACAACTCAAAACAGCAATCTAACCTATCTTGACTCGAATTACCTCAATCAGCAGGGTTACCTGGAACAATCATTTTACACAAATTATCTGAACGGACAAACACAATACGCACTTCAGATAAATAAGGTCGTTAAACTATCGATTGGATCTGAAATAAGCCATGAGCGGATTTTTGCCGGAACGGTGACCGGAAATCCTGAACGAACAACATTGAATCAGTTTCTAGCTTCCAAATTCGCTTTTAGTAACCATGACCTGGAAGTACAGGTAGGTGTTCAACAAGTAGTTAATCAACGCGGAACGGGAACTAAGAATTTGTATGTTTTACCTGCTTTACAGTACGTTTTCGCTTTCAAAAAAATAGCTGCGGTTGGCTTCATTGTGCGTTACACTGTTCGACAGCCAACATTTTCAGAATTGTATTACCAGCAAGTTGGAAACACCTCGTTAAAACCTGAAGAAGCATCTTTAGCTTCATTGCCGGTGAAGTTTACCTGGAAAAAAGGAAACTGGTATAATTCCTTTCGACTAGAGCCATTCTATACCTACAGCATAAACAAGATCGTTGCAATTCCTACCAAAAACTTATTCGTTTGGAGTATCCAGAACATCGGGATTTCTCAATCAAGTGGGTGCGAGTTGTTCAACGAATCGAAAATAAAATTAAAGAACAGCATCTTCGGCCAATCTGTGAGTTTTACATACCAGGAAGCTATTGATCTGACAAATCCAAACAGCGTTTTATACCGAAGTCAACTCACATACATTCCAAAATTCAGCGGTTCGGTAGAATTGGATTGGTCGCTCACTAAATGGTCGGTTTACACCCTGTTTTCTGCTCAAAGTATGCGCTACGGTTTACAGGAGAACATCACGTCAAATGAAGTTCCTGGATATTACACCGTTGATCTGGGCGCTTCCTATATGCTTCAGCTGAAAAAGCAGAAGTTCAAAGTGAGTGCGTGCGTAAAAAACATTACAAACCAGTACAACCAGTATATCCGTTACTTTGTTTTACCGGGAATCAATTATCAAATTCGTCTGGCTTATGAAATATAGTTTTGTTTTACTTCTAATTATCGGGCTGATCTCGTGTAAAAAGAAACCTGTTGAGGCACAACCTGCTCCGGACCATTTAACCGATGGAATTTTGGTTTTGAATGAAGGCTTGTTCAATCACAATAACGCAAGTTTGATGTGGCTCAATACTTCGAATGGTTCGACTATTATGGATTTCTTTGAGCAGAAAGCAGGTCGCGGATTAGGCGATACCGGAAACGACATGAAGCGTTATGGAAGCAAAATTTACATTATAGTGAACGTTTCCAGCACGGTGGAAATCTTAAATGCAGCAACAGGAGCTTCTATTCAGCAAATATCCATGATAAACGGATCAACACCTAAGCAACCGCGCTACATAACTTTCCACGGCGGGAAAGCATTTATTTCGTGCTACGATGGTTTTGTGGATGTTCTGGATACAGCTACACTACAAATTATACAGCGAATTCCCGTCGGAGCCAATCCGGAAGGAATGGCAATCAGCAACAACCGTTTGTTTGTCTGTAATTCGGGAGGATTAAATTCTCCGAATGTTGACAGTACGGTCTCTGTGATTTCTTTAAGTACATTAACCGAACTGACGAAAATAACCTGTGGTCCGAACATGGGCGATATAGCTGTGGATTCTTCAGGAGAAATTTACGCCATTTCACGTGGCGATTACGGGTCAATTCCTTCACGAATGCACCGAATTGATCCTGTTGGTTTAACGAAAATACAAACCTTTGCTTTTGACGCGAGTTCTATTACAGAATATAATAATCAGTTTATTATTACGAATTCGAGCCAGTCGAACGTCCATACCAGATTATTCGATCCTGCTTCTGAAACTCTTTCGGGAACTGATTTTTTCGATTTATCACCGGTAGAAACGCTCTATGGAATAACCTACCGTCCTTCCAATAACAAATTTTATCTGCTCGATGCGATGGGTTACACCATCAACGGCAAAATTCATGTTTACAATTCATCCGGAACATTAGAACAAACGTTCCAGGTTGGATTAAACCCAAATAGCATTCTGTTTTATGACTAAGTTTTTATACCTCATTACATTTTTGTCAAGCGTTTCATTCGGACAATCATTTGATCCGTCACCGGACAGCGTTGGTACAATTGCCATTAAATATGATCATCCCTCATTTATTGCCTGGGCAACAGGCGGAATAATCACACGCGGTTTTGTGAATATTAACGACACAACAATTACTTATGACGATGACAACCGTGCAAGCTACGGCGATCTTTCGGATGCATTGGGAATGGCCGGTGGGAATGGAACAGATGTTATTTCGCTCGGAGATAGTGGAATTGCTACACTTACTTTCGATTATGTGATCCAGGATGGTCCGGGATTCGATTTTGCAGTTTTCGAAAACGGATTTACCGACGGTTACATGGAATTCGCGCATGTAGAAGTTAGTTCGAACGGATTAGATTTTGCAAGATTTCCTTCGACAAGTGAAATTCCGCTCAGCCCGCAATTAAGTAATGCCTCTATTTCCGACTGCAGATATGTAAACAACCTGGCTGGAAAATATCGCTCCGGATATGGAACTCCGTTTGACTTGTCTGAATTAATCGGTTATCCTGGGTTAGACGTTAACAATGTTCAATTTGTACGTTTAATAGACGTTGTAGGAGACGTAGACGGAATTCACACAACTACTGATTATCAGGGCAATCCGATCAACGATCCGTTTCCAACAGCCTTTCATTCGGGTGGTTTTGATATAGACGGAGTTGGGATTATCAACGGAATGCTGGGTTTAAAAGAAGAAAGCAACTTGCAGATTTCCGTTTATCCGAATCCGGCACAGGATTTAATCACGATTCAGTTTCCAGGAAATTTTAAGTTAACAGTAGTTGATCTTGTTGGAAATACCATTACAGAATTTACACATCATGATCTGAGTACTTTAGATGTTTCTGAGTTGGCTTCTGGTGTTTACTTTATTCAAGTAAGTGGTTCCGGAAACTTATTTACTCAGTCATTTATGAAACGATAGCGGAAATCGGTCGATGAACTAAGTAATTAGTCTTCATCGTTATTTGTCGAATTTCCGAATTCTGAATTTCCAGAATATTCGAATTACATTATTTACGAATTCTCAAATTTTGGAATTCCAAGTTTATCAAAAACTCGAAGTCCCCATCTTCCAAGCTAAAATGAATATTTCATCCAGTTTTCAATTATTATTGAAAGTTTTGATTACATTTAAACCATGGAACTGGAACAGGCAAAACAGCAATTCATTCAAACCTGGGGAAATTTCGGCACCCAATGGGGAATCAACAAATCAATGGCTCAGCTTCACGCGCTTCTATTGGTAAGTGAACGTCCGTTATCTACGGAGGAAGTCATGGAACAGCTTTCTATTTCAAGAGGAAATGCCAACATGAATATCCGCGATTTAATCAACTGGAATTTAGTCTATAAAGAAAGCATAGCAGGCGATAGAAAAGAATACTTTCGTGCAGAAAAGGACATGTGGGAAGTAGCTAAACGTATAGTAAAAGAGCGCAAACGAAGAGAAATAGAACCACTTCAGCAACATTTAGCAGAACTAAAGAAAGTTGACCAATCTTATGAATCCATTTCATTTGTTGCAACAATAGAAAACATTGAAAGACTGGTTTCACGCTTAGACAGTTTATCTGATACATTGATGAAAGCCGATGAGCATGTTTTCTTTGGAAAAATTATACAGTTCTTTAAATAGAACTTTTTTTCACATCAAAACTTTCATTTATTATTGAAAGTTTTGATTACACTAAAACAAAGATTATGAAAAAAATCATTCTTACCGGAGCATCAGGTTTTCTGGGGCAAAAACTAATCGAGTTTCTGGCAACAGAACTCCCAAATACAGAATTGGTGGCCATTTCACGAAATCCACCACAGAATCTTCCCGAAAATGCACGTTTTGTAGCCTGGGACGGAAAAACGCTTGGTGATTGGAAATCTGAATTTGAAGGTGCAGACGCGGTCATCAATCTTGCAGGTAAATCAGTGAATTGCCGTTACAACGAGAAAAACAAGAATGCTATCATGCAATCGCGGTTAATCACAACAAGACTTGTAGGAGAAGCGATTGAATCCTGCACGAATAAACCAGAAGTTTGGATGAATGCCGCGAGTGCAACCATTTATCAGCATACGGAAGATGTTCCGAACACGGAAGAAAGCACAAAGATTGGAACCGGGTTTTCGGTTGAAGTATGCAAGGCCTGGGAAAATGCCTTCAATAAGTTTAATCATTTGGGAATTCGGCAAATTGCACTGCGTACCACCATCGTACTCGGAAAAAATGGTGGCGTAACAAAACCGTTAAAAATATTGACTTACCTAGGAATGGGCGGAAAAATGGGAAGCGGAAAACAGCAATTCAGCTGGATTCACGAAGAAGATTTTTGCTGGATCATTTTGCATTTTCTGAATAACAAAACCTGTAGTGGAGCATACAATATGGCCGCTCCGAATCCGGTGACAAATAAAGTTCTTCACCAAAATATTCGAAAAGCTTTGGGAGTTCCATTCGGTATTCCACAGCCCGAATTCTTGCTGAAATTTGGTGCAATGCTTATTGGGACAGAGACAGAATTGATTTTAAAGAGCCGGTACGTAATTTCAAAACGATTGAAAGATGAAGGATTCGCGTTCCGTTTCCCAACAATCGACGTTTGTTTGAAAGATGTTTTTTCGTAATAATGTTACTTTAGGAATTCAATTTTAAAACCAGTTCTACGTGATATACCTATATTGGCTGGTCTAATGCTTGCCACTCATTCAGAAATTACGGCTACAACGAGCCTTCCAAATAACTTGTCTCCAAAGTATCTTCTATTCAATCGATAACAAAACTCATCGAGGTATTGTTGTAAGTATGTTCCTGAAACTTTATTATAAATTCCAGCTATATTCTGTCTGGCATTTTGTATCATGATGTGTACCCATCTAAGAGTTGTTTTTGTTGTTTGTGCAGAAGATTTGTATGTAACGTGTGCGTGAAAAATATGCTTAAAATAATTATAACTGCTGTTTTTATCCGTTATACCGTTGATTCATCCGTAATTCTCCTAAAAGCAGTGAATCCTATCTCTTTACCGTTATGGGATCCAAGACATTTCATTTTAACGAATCTCAATTTTTCTGAATTAATATCTGATTCTGCCATCACCGATACAGGCATAGTTGATTGGCTTCCTCTACCTTTCTTAAGCACAGTTGCTTTTGGTACAGACTTCTCAAAATATCCCTCATCCAATTGAATTACACCATCTAAAAGGTATCTGTCATCTCTTTTTCCCATTGCATTCCTTATTCTGTGCATCAAAACCCAGATTGTACGATAGCGTTTATGGCCAAGTTGACGTTGCATTTCAAGAGCTGAAATTCCTTTTTTTGTGCCACTCATTAATGCCATACACAAGTACCACTTATAGAAAGACAACTGAGTAGATTCCATTAGTGCTCCGCTTCGCAAAGTAGTTCTAAATCGACAAGTTGAACATTGCCATTGCCACTTTGAACTCAACCAGTAATGCTTGGTTCCTTGACAATTCTTACAAACTATTCCTGATTTCTCCCGAACTTCTTTAAAATGAATACGACAACTATATTCATCTGGGAAATTTTGACTAAACTCGTGAATCTTCATCGGCTTTTTTTTCAAAGCTAAATCATCAAGTTCGTAAGGGATTTACGTTTTGTGGCAAGCATTAGACCAGCCAAATACCTATATTCAAAAAATACGTGAGGATTGGAAGCGTGATTTCTCCGTTAGATTTCCTTTGGATCTTGCTTTCCCACAATTTCCGCCTCTTTTTTAGCCTGAATTTCATGACCGTGAAAAAGCGCATATTGCTTCGTGAATTCTGCTCCGAAAAATAAGATCATACAGGAGTAAGAAACCCAAAGCATTACAAGAACTATTGATCCTGCTGCACCATAACTTGAGCCCGGATTTGCCTTTGCAAAGTAGATTCCTAATCCATATTTGCCAAGAATGAAAAGCAAAGATGTTACCATTGCTCCTATCCACACATCACGCAGTTTGATTTTGGCATCGGGAAGAACCTTAAATATTAATGCAAATAAGATTGTAATAACACCAAAAGTCAATACAAAACTGATGACCCTGAACAAAAACGGGAGAAAGTCAGGTGCCCGGTTCTTTATCATATGACTTAGCGCTTCCAATCCGGTTGTCAATAGTAATGAAATAAGCATCAGAAAGCCTAATGACAGAACGAGCCCAAATGAGAATAATCTTTTTTTAATCGTTTTCAGCCATTTTTTCTTTGCAACAATTTTCACTTCCCAAATCTGGTTCAGAGACGTTTGTAATTCCGCAAATACTCCGGTAGAACCGATAATCAAAGTGACAAAACCGATAATAGTTGCAACAATCGATGTTTTTTCTTCAGATGCTTTAGCAATAATACTCTCTATCGATTTTGCCGTGTCGTTTCCAAGGGCCGACTGAAACTGGTTGGAAATTTCCCCGCGAACAGCATCTTCTCCGAAAACCAAACCGGCTACTGCAATCACAATCACTAACAATGCCGGTATTGAGAAAACAGCATAATAAGCTACAACTGCGCTTTGTCGAAACGGATCTGCTTTTATCCATTCTTTCCCGCTTAACCTGGTGATCTTCCACAGATTTATGAGATTCGATTTCCTTTCTGCCATTAACCCTGTTTTGTTCATTCTATTTTATGCCTTTCAGCATTAATTTCCAAAAGAACTGCGAATCATGTAACTTTTTACGAAATAAGTACAAACCGGGTTTCTAAGATGAAAATTCGGATCATTTTAACCAGAAACACTACTTTTATTCTATGTTTTTCTTGCTATCGAAACTTCTGTATGTCTTTTTAAGTCCATTTACATGGGCTTTAATTGCGCTATATTTTGCTTTTTTCTCTAAGAAAGAAAAACGAAAAAAACGTGGAAAGATAGCTGCTATTGCTATCCTGCTTTTCTTCTCAAACACCGTTATTTATAAAGAGTTTTGCCGCCAATGGGAAGTATTCGGGACTCCTGTTAATCAGGTAAAAAAGGCAGATATTGCGATAGTTCTGGGCGGCATGTCGGAATACAACAACGATCTAAAAGTACTGAGTTTACGCCGGGGCGGAGATCGCGTTTGGCAGGCAATTACATTATACAAAGCACATAAAGTAGATAAGCTCCTGATTTCAGGGGGGCACGGATATGTGGTCGATCGTGGATTGAAAGAAGCATTACAGGTAAAAGAAGTTTTGGTGAATTGGGGAATTCCGGGAGAAGATATCCTGATTGAAACCAACTCGAAAAACACGTACGAGAACGCCGTTCAATCGAAAAAGGTACTTGATAAAAAAGCCCCGCATGCAAAAAGGTTTATTCTAGTAACAAGCGGCCGGCACATGAAACGTGCTCTTGCCTGCTACGAACATGCAGGAATTCACTGCACACCTCATTCTACTGATTTGTACACCGGACCAAAACGATTTTACACTTTTGAAGATTTTCTGGTGCCGAATGTGAGCGTTATTGATGACTGGCACGGGTTGATAAAAGAAATAGTTGGTTATATTACCTATTCTTTGACCGGAAAGTGTTAAAGCGGAAATAATTATTATTTTGGCAAGTGCCTAAACTACAACGCTTTAGTTTTTAGGATAATCTTTTTTTATCAACACCGAAATACAAATCGTCTTCTGATCCGTAGGTTAAAGTACATTTGATAATTGTTCAATATGCTTTTATTATCATTTATACTCTTACACTGGTTCGTTTCGCTTTTTTGCCAGACGTTTTTCCTACATCGTTACGGATCCCATAAAATGTTCACAATGAACAAGTTTTGGGAAAAAACATTTTATCTGGTAACATTCTTTTCTCAGGGATCTTCGTTTCTAAATCCGCGGGCGTACGCTATCATGCATCGCATGCATCACGCCTACAGCGACACGGAAAAAGATCCGCATTCACCACATTTCTTTAAGGATGTTTGGCAAATGACACTGCATACAAAGAATATATATGTGGATTATGTAAAGAATCGTACTCAGCCGGAAAAAGCATTTCAGGGGAATTATCCGGAATGGCCCATTATGGATGCAATAAGCGACAATTGGATAGTGCGTGTTCTTTTCGGTGTTCTTTATTTCACAATTTATCTGTTCATAGCACCGCATTGGTTGTTTTTCCTTTTACTTCCCGTCCACTTTTTCATGGGCCCGGTGCATGGAGCAATTGTAAATTGGTGCGGACATAAATACGGGTATTCAAATTATGATAACGAAGATCATAGTAAAAACTCACTGCCAATTGACTTTTTATTGATGGGAGAATTGATGCAGAACAATCATCATAAATCACCGAACAGTATCAATTTTGCTAAAAAATGGTGGGAATTTGATCCAACATATCCCCTGATCAAATTTTTCCATTGGGTGGGAATTATTAAAATCAGAAAACTGACGTAGCCTATGAGTCCGGTAATTTTTCTCCGCGTTTTGCTGATCGGGATTTTAGGATTCATGATCTATGTTACCATTACTACTTCATTAGAATCAAATTTATTCGAAGAATGGGATATGCTAACCTCTATTCCATGGATGAACGCCACGCTTTTCGATTTTTTCGCGAATGTAGTAATTCTTCTGATTTTAGTTTGGTACCGTGAACGTAAGGTTCTAGCAAAAATCTTATGGACACTATTTTTCATTACCATGGGAAGCATGGCATCCTGCATCTATTTTTTAGTTGCTTTGTTCCAAATGAAAAAAGACGAATCTTTGAGTAAATTATTTCAAAAAAAATAAGTTATGCCTTTACTACTGCAACTTCCGCTTATTTGTCTGGTGTCAATGATCATTTTCATGACGATTATCTGGTCAATTGCCAGAACTATTCGAAACAACAGCATAGTTGATGTTTTCTGGGCATTCAATTTCCTGATCATTGCCGCAATAGTTTATCTCAAAGCTGATGGATTTGAAGCCAGAAAACTGCTTGTGTGCGGACTGGCTGCATTTTGGAGTTGTCGTCTAGGCAT
>CAMLIF010000023.1 GCA_946479985.1 uncultured Flavobacteriales bacterium | reverse complement strand
CGAGATCACAGGAAGTGACTGGAGTTCAGACGTGTGCTCTTCCGATCTACTTAAAAGCACATTTGCCGGATACGGTTTGCATCTGGATCGGCGCTATCGACAAAGAGTTGACAGCGCAGTCATATATTGTTCCCGGATTAGGTGATGCAGGCGATTTGGCTTACGGCGTAAAATGTTAATGATTTAAATTATGCACTGGCACCTCTATTTTTCCCTTTTTTGTTTGTCGATGATCAAATTCCTGTTCGCACCATTTGGCGGGCCGGCTATGAAATTGAATTTTTTTGAAACCTATTTTTCGTGTGTTGCCGGAGCGTTTTTGGCAGCGTTTATCTTTTATTTTTCGAGCGAGTTTTTCATGATTCGCGCACACAAAAAACGAAAAGCTTTGTTACATCAATCTATTACAAATGGAACTCCATTAAAATACAAACCGAAATTCACCCGCTTTAATAAGATTATCGTAAAATTGAAACGTAGTTTAGGGATTTTTGGGATTGCATTTTATGCTCCTTTGTTCTTATCAGTTCCTGTTGGTTCTATTGTTGCAGCGAAATTCTATGGAAAAGAAAAACGAACATTTCCATTGATCTTATTGGGGATTTGTGTGAACGGAATGATTACAACCGGGCTTTCCTACGGAATTAAAGCGCTGTTTTAATGAAAGTACGACAACTTTTTTTCGATCTCGACAGAACACTCTGGGATTTCGAAAGAAATTCTCAAACCGCCTTATCGGTGCTCTACCAGGAATTGGATTTGGGTAAACATATAGAGCATTTTCTTCATTTTCACCATCATTACGGAATTATCAATGCAGAATTGTGGCACCAGTATGGGAAAGGAAAAATCTCAAAAGAAGAATTACGCGATTCCCGTTTTGTAAAGGCACTTGCCAAATTCGGGATTCAGGATGAATCAACAGCCATGCGTATGAGCCAGGGTTATTTGGAATTATCTCCGAATCAAACGGCTATTTTTCCGTTCGCTCATGAAATGCTCCGGGAATTCAAGAACAACGAATACCAGCTACATATTATTACCAACGGATTCCGCGAGGTGCAGGAACGAAAATTACAGAATTGCGATCTGCGAAAATACTTCGATGTGATTTTGTGCTCGGAGGACATTGGTTTCACAAAGCCAAACAAAGAGATTTATCGTGAAGCCGAACGTTTAACAGGCTGCAAGCCCAACCAGGCAATTATGATTGGCGATGATTTCAAAGCAGATGTAATTGGTTCACTGAATGCAGGTTGGACAGCGATTCATTTTGATCCGGAACACAGGTATAAAAAAGAACGAAATGTACCGCGTATTCGCACGCTGAACGAGTTGCCCGAAGTTGTAAGTATGCTTCCGATTATCACTTAAGAGTTGTAATTTGTCATTAGTAAAACCTGCTGTATGACCTGGTTTAAGTATTTCATTGTTTTTCTTCCTTTCGGAATTGCTGCTCAACGAAGTTCAGAAAAAGCTTATTTGGAGAAAATTGCAGACAGCCTGACTTTCGTTACGGATGTTCCTTATTCTTGTTCTGATACTGTCTTTAGTAACTATTCGGAAGGCTGCGGTGATCGTTTTTTTTGGAAAGCGGTTACAGAAGGAAAGAAAATGGTTCCGTCGCTAATAAATAAATTAGCAGACACAACTTTAACAAAAGCTCCTGTTCCGAATTTTGGCGGATATTATACCGTTGCCGATGTAGCTTATTCTGCCATGCAGCAAATTATCGCTAACATTCCCACGTTTGATTTATTGGGAGTTGCTTACGACAGTTCAGAATGCGGATATTGCGCTTACTGGAATTATCTTCGTGCAGATTTCGATCACAGAAAAGATTTTCAGAAGGAAGTTCGAAAGTGGGAAGAACGTCTTGGTGGCCGTTGGGTCGACAGCCTCAACGTTCCAAACTGTGATTGTGCTTTTCCGCATCCGAACGGTGGATATTACATTTGGGAATATACTTTGTATGATTACACCGGGTATGGATTTCATTTGGAATATTCCTATTTGACAGCGCACAGCATTGGTTTCGGTGCCAACTTTATTTCTGAATCTTTTCGTTATAAAATTGGTGGAAGACGCCTGAATTATACGGTCGACGGAACAGTAACAGGTTTGTTTTACAACCACATTTCAGCGCTTGGTCAACGCAT
This sequence comes from uncultured Flavobacteriales bacterium, assembly GCA_946479985.1. The sequence continues at coordinate 37,897 of CAMLIF010000023.1, read as the reverse complement.
AGATCTGGGGCTGAATATAGAAGAAACATCACCTGATTTTCACCTGTTTTTCGAACATAATGATAAAAACGATTTCAGGATCGGTGGAAAAGTTGGAGTTTCTTTCAATAATTTCTTTTACATTCATTATCGCTACAGTTATCCGTTGACTTCTTATGAGAATCCGTTTATTTCGCGGCACGGAGTCGTTCTGACTTTCAAGCTGAACCAGGTTCCGTTCAGCAATCTGTTTCAGCCGTAAACAATATTTTTATACAGACTTCAGTACATTTTAGAAGTTTAACCTTTGAAAGCTTAAACGTCTTACCTTTGAGCTTCAAAATAGTCAAATGTCATTTTCTTCTTTCGGCTTATCGCCATTTTTAGTCCAAGCCTTAACCGAATTGAAATACGAACGTCCGTACCCAATTCAGGAAATCGCATTTCCGGCAATTTTAACAGGGAAAGACGTTTTGGGGATTGCTCCAACAGGTTCGGGAAAAACGGCCAGTTATGTTCTTCCGATCTTAACACTGCTTGCGAATGAGAAGAAAGCTAAAAACCGGCACATTCAATCATTAATCATTGTCCCTACCCGCGAATTGGCAATCCAGGTAGAAGAAGTGTTTAAAACATTTGCCCGTTCATTTCCGGAACCTTTGAAAGTGAAAGCGGTTTACGGTGGTGTTTCCATCAATCCGCAGATGAAGGCCATGATGGGAGTGAATATCCTGGTTGCAACTCCCGGAAGATTGATCGAATTGGCTGAATCTAACGCAGTACATCTCAGTGACGTTAAGCTGTTGGTATTAGATGAGGCGGATAAATTATTGAATCTCGATTTCCAGGAGGAAATGAAGCGGATTGTTGCCTGGTTGCCAAGAAAACGTCAGAATTTACTGTTTTCAGCTACACTGAACGACAAGGTTTCAGAGATTACTCAAATTCTGCTGCATGATCCCATTGTTTTGAAGATCGAACGGGAAGAAGAAAACATAGACCAAATCAAACAAACGGCGTTTCACGTTGCTGATGATCGAAAGGGTCCGTTATTGCGTTATTTGATCCGTTCCCGAAACATGAAACAGGTTTTAGTGTTTACCAGTTCAACGTTTAAAGCCGATCAGGTAGTTGAAAAACTGCGTAAAAACAACTTTGATGCACAAGCCATTCACAGCAAGAAAAGCCAGGATGCACGAAATAAAGCGCTCCGCAATTTCAAAGCTGGACATTTGAAAGTATTGGTTGCTACCGATCTGATCGCTCGCGGAATTGATATTGAATTTCTTCCGTTTGTGATCAATTACGAATTACCGCGTTCACCAAAAGATTTTGTACACAGGATCGGTAGAACGGGACGAGCAGAGTCAACTGGGGAGGCCTTGACCTTCGTGACACCCGAAGACGAACACCATTTCAAAATCATTCAAAAGAAAATGGGGAAATGGGTCGATTTTGAAGAAACCGATGCGTTGGATCTGAATAGTTAAATACCATTTCATTTCTCTTTGTATATTTGAATTTCGCAATTTAAGTAAAATGGAATTCATTAGTCTGGAAGCTTTTTATCAGTCAATCAGCAATGGTTCTGCTTTAGTTCCTGAAGGAATAGGCAAGGAGCTTGGGCACTTCAATGTTTTTGATATAAAAGAGTTGCAGAGGCAGTTAAAGGAGAAGAAGGGTGGGATGCCCTATAATCGTCGGTTATATTATAAGGTAAGTTTGATCGAAGGAAAAAATAAAGCCGAATATGCAGATAAAGTAATTGATATTGAGAAGTACGGATTACTGTTTGCCACACCAAAAGTTCCATACAATTACATTCCGCAGGACGATGATCAGGGCGGTTGTTTTTGCGTTTTTTCGGAAGAGTTTATTACAAAATCAAACTCCGGAGTTTCAGTAGATGAATTGCCGATCTTTCAATCCGGCGGAACTCCGGTTTTTGAGTTGACGGAAGAAGAGGCATCCAATATCCGATTGATTTTTGCGAAAATAACCACGGAACTTGTTTCTGATTATGCTTTCAAATACGACCTGATTCGCAATTATGTAATGGAATTGATTCACCTTGGTCAAAAGCTTCAACCGGCATCTGTGTTGTATCCGAAACACTCCGCTTCTGAACGCGTAAGCTCTTTGTTCGTTGAATTGTTGGAAAGACAATTTCCCATTGAATCGAATCGCCAGCGAATTGGATTGCGAACGGCAAAAGACTTCGCAGATCGATTGTCAATTCATGTCAATCATTTGAATAAGGTGCTGAAAGAAATCACGGGTAGGACAACGACGGAAGTGATTGGCAATCGAATCACCCAGGAAGCAAAGATCTTGTTGAAGCAAACGAATTGGACTGTTTCGGAAATTGCCTATTGCCTGGGCTTTGAAGAGGTAGCTCATTTTTCCAACTTTTTTAAAAAACACGCTGACATGACACCTGTTTCGTTTCGTTCCTGATTGTTTGATTTTTGCAAATTATGGATTGTCCTTCGCAATAAGCAGGGATGATAGTTGACATAATTTTGTTCAAACAAATTAAAATCAAATGAAAACAAAGAAAACAGCACTTATTACAGGTGGAAGTCGTGGCTTGGGAAGGAGCATGGCAAATAAATTGGCTGATAAAGGAATCAATGTAGTGATTACCTATCATACCAACAAATTGGAGGCGGATAAAGTGGTGTCCGAAGTTCTTGCTAAAGGAGTGGATGCATTTGCGCTTCAATTGGACACAACAAAAGCAGATACTTTTGAGCAGTTTGTTTCCGAATTAAACAGCTCGTTAAAGTTAAGGTTCAATACAGAAAAACTGGATTTCTTAGTGAACAATGCCGGAATTGGTTTGCCAACTCCTTTGGGGACAACTGAAATGTCGGTTTTTGACACATTGACAGATATCCATTTAAAAGCACCATTTTTTCTGACTCAATTGATTGTGCCGAATCTGAATGATGGCGGTGGAATTATAAATATTTCCAGTGGCCTGGCACGATTTACGGCGCCCGGCTATTCTGTTTACGGATCGTTAAAAGCAGCAGTTGAGCAGTTGTCGAGATACCTGGCCAAAGAGTTAGGCCCGCGTCAAATTCGTGTAAATTGTGTGGCTCCGGGAGCTATTGAAACGGATTTTGGCGGAGGAGCAGTAAGAGACAATGCAGATTACAACAAAATGATTGCCTCGGCAACAGCTTTAGGTCGTGCCGGTTTGCCGGATGACATTGGAGATGTAGTTGCGTTTTTATGCACGGATGAATCCCGATGGATCAACGGACAGCGCATTGAAGTTTCCGGTGGAACAAATTTGTAAAAATGCAGAGTCCCAATTCGTCTGAGTTGGGACTTTTTTTGAAAACAACTTTTCTCATCCTTTCAATCACTTGGGTCCATTTGAAATAATATGTACTCTTTTTAACTATACTATTCAAAAAGATTCCAAAACTTAAACATTTAAGTGATAGATTTGAGATAAATCAGGTGAGAGTATTTACACACTAAAGTTTGAGAAATGAAAGGGTATTATTTTGTGGCGTTTTTCTGCTTGTTAGCAAGCTGTTCTTCTAATCGTTCTGATTCTAATGAGAAAACGGTGGTTAATCAGAATGAAGTGAGAGAAGATGATGCGGAGGTTTTATCGGAAATCGAAACAGCTTCTAAAGAAAAACAAAGTGTCGATTCACCGGAAAACAAAAAAACAAACTCCCGTAAGACAGACGACCTCGCACTTCCTTTCATTCAAAAAAATGTGTGTCCGTTTGAGGGGTGCAAATATCGGAAAATATGGAAAACCAACAGCTCCACGGATGTTTACAAAAGTGAAGACAAAACGGAGCTTTTATTTTCATTGAAAAAAGGCGAATCATTCAAGGCGCTAAAAGGAAACGTACATGTTATAGAGCCAGGTAAATTAATTATCACAGAAAGTTTTCTGGATTTTAAGAAAGGAGAGGAAATACCTGTTTTGGCTTACAAAGGCGAAGGTGTTTACGATCTTTGGTACAAAGGAAAAGTTTTTGATGAATATCTTCCCGAATTATGGTCTTTGGTACCTCCGAAAGGAATTTTGAAATCCAAACCACAAACCGAATGGTGGGTTTACATTGTAACTGAACGTGGTAAATTTGGATGGCTTCAGGCTGATGGGAAAATAGATTTTGATTAGTAGGGACAAGTATTAAAATCAATTTTCAATCAATGATTCCTAAATCTTGATCAACTTTCCCAAGCAGTACGCGCAATTCTTCTTTTCCGATTTCTTTACAACATAAGTATTTCGACCATTTGTCATGCCAATCCAGCTCGCTTAAACAAGAAAAAGCTTCGAAAGGAACAAACTGGGTATATGGATCTGAGCATTGTCGTTGGGAAATAAGTACCCTCTGTATATTTATCGATAAGAGTATATCCGCAAATTATCTCCAAAACACCACTGGTAATTCAGTTGAATGTTATATTTAAATATTCCGAAATTTTATAAGAAGGAATGGCAAAGGAAATACCCTCAGTGCTTATCCCGGAAAGTTTGGAAACCACAATTCCGTGAAGAGTACCGCTTTTGTCAAAGATAGGTCCACCGCTATTACCAGCGTTCACTGACATGAATAACTGAATTAGATCAACGTTAAAAGTTGTTCTTTCATTTGATAACAAGCCGTAATTATATGATTCACCCAATTCCGTAGATTTAGGTGCCCCGATAGTGTAGATATCTTGATATAGTTCGTAAGACTTTATATCACTTACTTCAAAAGCCTTTTCAAAAACGGTATCGACTTTCAGTAGCGCAATATCTTTCGATTTATTAAAACGTATAATGTGCGCTATGCTCTTTGTTCCATCAGGTCGTACGATAAACAGCTCGGAAGAAGGTCCATATTCTCCATCAGAAATTACGTGGTAATTTGTTAAAATATATCCATCATTTGAAATAGCAAAACCAGAGCCATGCCCATTCTTTGATTTCACAAGAACCGAAGCTAGACTGGCGTCAATTGCTCTTTGCACTAGGTTTTCAGGGCTTTTTACGAGAATTTGATCATCCGTAAATGCGAAATTTTCTTCTCGAAGAATGACCTTTTGTACCTGATTACTTTTCATGATTTTGAAATACGAATTTTCAACAGCATCTTGCATTAATTCTTGATTCGTTGCACGAGTACGTTCATCAGAAAAAGAAGCATCAGTAATTGAATCAATTCGCTCGCCATAAGTGTTTCGTAGATACCAAACTACTTCCGTTTTGGCTTTAAAATGTGGTCCGTAGCCTTTCGTCTTTAAGGAATATCTTTTAAAAGAAATGATTTTGCCTTCTAATTCGAAACTATTGCTTTCGTCTTTGAAAACCGTATGTAAAGTGTCAATGAAATTCCCTTTTCGTAAATACTCGTTTACCTGAAAATTGCAATTGCCTAAATCAACCTGTCTTAAATCTCGTGTCATAGTTTTGTTTAAAACAGCGATATTCTTTTGTTTATATTTCTCTTCAGCAGTATTAATTGCAAGTGATGTGCTTTTATTTCTTTTTGTATCTATATACATACAATTTGTGTCAATATTATTCCAATCGATATATATGCCGTAAAGATCAATGTTTTTTTGATTTTCTGCTCTGAGAACTATTGCTAATGGGGTATCTAAAGTTGTTGTTTTTTCATACCGATGCGGAGTTGTAGTCCCTAAATCAATTACTGTAGGGATGCCAAATAGTAATACATGCGGTGCCTGTAAAACCCAGAAAAGTGGATACCGTCCTTTTGGCTTCAAAACCTGATAGGACGTTTTATGTCCAGGTAGCTCTAGTTTGATTTCGTGTACGGTAACAGTTTTACTTTTTTTTAAAACACCCGTGATTGAGGAGTCTTGTCCAAATTCAGTATTATCAAGGTAGATCGTTGTTTTTGGATCAGATGTCCTAAGTGTAATTGTTTGTTTTTTTGGAGCAAAAACTGACCCACATTGTACTAAACAAAAAGTACATAGCAATAACACTATTTGACTAAATATTCTCATTTTGGTGCTCTTAAAAAATTACTTTATTAGTACTCTATGTTGAGATACTCAGTGAGTCTATAACCTGGTATAGCAAAGCTTATACCTTCTGTACCCCAGCCAAAAAGTTTTGCGACAATTACACCTTGCAAAGCGCCATCCATAGAGAATAAAGGACCACCACTATTACCCGAATTTATTGGCATTCCTAATTGAATGAGATCTAAGTTTTTTGCTTTTCGTTCGTTTGAGATTACACCCATAGCAATTGATTGACCAAGTTCTGTTGATTTTGGAGTTCCAATCGTATACACCGTCTGTAAAATTTCATATTGTTTGGTAGATGTAATTTTGAATGCTTTTTCAAAAGATTTGTCCACTTTTAAAAGTGCAAGATCATTCGATCTATTTACACGAATTACTTGAGCAATCATTTCTTCACCTTTGTTATTGATTACAGTGATTTCAGGATATTTCTCAAACTCTTCTCCGGCAACGACATGAAAGTTTGTCAGGATATATCCGTCATTGGAAATTGCAAAACCACTTCCATGACCGTTTTTAGTTTTGATCGTAACACAAGCATGAACAGCATCTTCTTTCTTTTGAACTAGCTGAAGTGGCTTCTCAATTTTGAAAATATTACCGGGTTTATCCGAAGATGTTACAATAGCTGTATGAGCTTGAAATTGTGAGCTTTCCATTAATCCAAACAATGAATTGACAACACCGCTTTCAACTGTGTTTATTAAATTAGGCATTGTGAAATGTGGATAATCAAAATAGCTATCAAATTTGTCTGATAATTCGGTTGTGGTTATAGAATCCAAAGTTTCTCCGTAAATATTCTTGATGTACCATTTCATGATAATTTTTAGCTTGAAATAATCCTTTCTGTTTCCTGTTGGAGTTTTAATAAGAAACTCATGAATTTTTAGAATTTTCCCCTCAATAAAAAGAGTGTTCAAATTGTCAGGATAAATGGATTTCACGGTATCTGAATAACCGAAATGAATAAGTGTATCACTTGTTATCCCAGTAAAAATGGTGTAATCAATCGATATTTGCTGTTTTTCCGTTGAAGAGGAAACAAAAGTCTCTTTTTCCTGAGCCTTTAGCTCCTTTTTTAACCATTTCTCTTCTTCCTCCACCATTGCGCTTTTAAGATCGTCCTGATGGATAATTTTGAATTCCTGATAATCAACTTCTGGATTTTCAAAGAATAAACTAACTTTTGTTATTTCAATAAACTTTGTGTCTGTTTTTCTTCTTAGAGTTGAATCAGTTTTTACGTTTTCGTTAGAAACGGATGTTTGCGAGATACCTACAGAAGCAGTCGTTGCAAAAATAAGTGATAGAATAATTAGTTTCATTTTTGATGATTAGTTAAAAAATGGATCATTTCACAGCCCGAACCTGCTTCAAACGTTCATACAACACCATTCCGGTTGCAACGCCAACATTCAGTGAAGAAATCGTTCCGTCCATTGGAATACAAACTCTAACGTCCGACATTTTAAGCAAATCGTGCGAGATCCCGTCTTCTTCTGATCCTAAAATAATGGCTGTTGGACCAAAGAAAGAGTAATTCTCCACGTTCACTTTCGATTTCTCCGTACAGGAAACAATCTGGAAGCCGCTTTGCTGCAAATAGAACAAGCTTTCTTTCAAAAGATCGGTTTTACAAACCGGAATTGCATGTAATGCTCCGGCAGAAGTTTTCATGGCATCTGCAGAAACCAAAGCTCCGCCTTTTGAAGGAATCAAAATTGCATCAACGCCCATACAAGCTGCTGTACGTGCAATTCCGCCAAAGTTTCTTACATCGGTGATTCGGTCTAAAACCAGCACGCAGGGTTCTTTGCCTTCAGCTAACCACTGATCACACAATTCTTCAATATTCTTGTATTCAATCGGTGAAGTAAATGCAACAACTCCCTGGTGATTGTTGGCTGTTAACTTTGCCAATTTTTCAATCGGAACAAATTGCAATTGATAATCTTTTCCCGTTAAAATGGTGCGTAGTTCTTCGAATAAATCTTTGTCAATTCCTTTTTGGATCAGAATTTTATTGATCTCTACATTGTTTTTTACCGCTTCAATTACATTACGGATTCCGTAGATGATATCTTCAGCATCTGCTTTTGGTTTACGTTCAAATGATCCACTTCCAAAAGTTGATCTGCGTTCACCACGATCCCCGCGTTCACCACGGTCGTCCTTTTTGTCGTCTCTATAACCCATTAAATGTAATTTCTAGTTCAATATCTGCACTCACTGATCGCGCAACCGGACAAGCCAATGCAGCACGTTTCACTTTTTCAAAAGTCTCGGCATCCCAGCCGTTTCCGGATAAATCCATTTCAATCACCAACTTCCCGATTCTTCTTGGAGCAGAAGCCATGATCTTAGTAACAGTTGCTGTTCCGTGTTCGTAATGGTGACCATGTTCATTGCAGTAAATACCAATAATGCTGATCATGCACGAAGCATAAGCTGTAGCGACCAAATCGGTAGGAGAAAATTTCTCGCCTTTTCCGTGGTTGTCGGTTGGTGCGTCCGTATGAATGACCGTTCCCGATTGAAGATGTGTACATTCTGTACGCAAACCACCAAGATATTTTACCGTTGAAGTTGCCATTGTAATTTTCCTTCTTCGTACTTTTGTAAGCTGAGTACGATTTTGCATCAAAAGTACTGATTTTATCATGTCGGAAGAAATAACAACAACAGAGAATTCCATTCGTATCAAGAAGCCAAAGTGGTTACGCGTCAAATTACCTACGGGTGAGAATTACCGTAAAGTACGTGCATTGGTGGATGAACATAAGCTGCACACCATTTGTGAAAGCGGAAGCTGCCCGAATATGGGTGAATGCTGGGGCGAAGGAACAGCGACGTTTATGATCCTTGGAAATATCTGTACGCGTTCTTGTGGTTTTTGTGCCGTTCAAACCGGTCGACCGGATGCTGTGGACGAATTTGAGCCCGGACGCGTTGCGCATTCTGTGAAAACAATGGGTGTGAAACATGCCGTAATTACTTCTGTTGATCGCGACGATTTGAAAGACGGTGGTTCTGAGATCTGGGTACAAACCGTAAGAGCTATTCGACACCAAAGTCCCGGAACGACTATGGAAACGCTTATACCGGATTTTGCCGGAAAATGGGAAAACCTTCAAAATATTATTGATGTAGCTCCTGAAATCGTTTCACACAACCTGGAAACGGTGCGTCGTTTGACCAAACAAGTGCGTATTCAGGCAAAGTATGACCGCAGTCTGGAAGTGCTTTTCCGTTTGAAAAAAGGGGGAATGCGTACGAAATCAGGTGTTATGCTTGGTTTGGGAGAAACTGACGAAGAAATCATTGAAACGATGCAGGATCTTCGTGCTGTTGGAGTAGATATTCTGACACTTGGTCAATACCTGCAGCCAACTCCAAAACATTTGCCAATTACTGAATTTGTAGAACCTGAACGTTTTCAGAAATACGAAAAATTAGGATTGGAAATGGGATTCCGTTTCGTTGAGAGCGGTCCGTTAGTTCGTTCTTCTTACCACGCTGAAAAGCACATTTTCGATTTGTAAGTTGAAGTGTTTTCCCTGAATTTTTGAGAAACACATTGAATTTGGGTTATCTTGGTAAAACAATCGGCTCATTCAATGAAAATCAGCTTTGCTACAATCGTTTTTCTGAGTTTTATTCTAAACTCTTTTTCTCAGGTTCCCCGAACTCAGTATGGTGGTTGTTTCGGAATTGGTACATCGAAATCCGGCAGCCAGTCGCAAGTTGGATTAGCTTATGAAATCGGCCAAAGTTTTATAATCAAAAAGAAAGATAATAGGCTTCGAAGAAAAGAGCTTTTTATCCAATTTGCTGAAAATAACTATCACAGAGATTCCCGGGTTTCACTTCCGAATAGCTATAAATACGATACTACTTACGCTCTAAGCGATTATAAAATTCAGTTTTTACAGTTTGGTATCAAGTGGCAACTGCCCATTGTTCATAGCGAGAAATTCCGATTACTTATTTCACCTGGTTTATTCTTTGGTTCGGTACTCAGCTATAATTATACAAGAAGGTGGTACTATTTTTCAGACAATTCGTTAGATCGTGAATCAGAAAGTGCCGGATTTCTTTTAACCAGGACCGTTTGGGGTTTCAGTATTGGTTTACAAAACGAAATTCAATTGAAACCACGTTTGTATCTTCATGTCGATCTGAATCTCCTGAGTCAATCGACTTTTGAGTACGAATCTTCTGGTCCGTGGAGCTCTTTTGTAGTCAGATCAGGGATTTATTTCTATTTGAAACCTAAGAATCCGATTCAGTGATGTTTTCAAAGAAAACATGTAACTTTTCGGTCTGAATTCGTTATCTGTCAATCTTACTGATGAACCAATACCTTATGAAATACACTTACTACTTCGCCTTTATTCTATCATTTTTCGTTTTTAATTCCTGCGATTCTACCCGGAAAACAAGTTGTTCTGCCTATGGAAGCGGGGGTAATTCTGGCGCTGGTTCCGGGAGTGGATCCAGTCCTGTAAACCCGAATTACGGATATTTTGGTCCCGCAGACGGGATCTATATTGAAGAACATATCCCAACCAAACGCATGATTCCTTATGAAATGGTAATGGAAGCAGACGCTTTCGGAAGTGATCAAATTACCAAAGGAGGTAAAGTAAATCAGGTCAATTATAAAGGAATCCTGACCGCTTCCGAATTAAACGATCTCAGTAAATGGGAATTGTGGAAAGATGTAGATTCAAATCAATTGGCAGTCAATAAAAAGATCTGGAATTTTGAGTTGAAATCGCGCTTTTCTGTTTTGGCAACAAACGCCGAAAAATGCCCGCTTCCGAATTTGACGGTGAAATTAATGAACGGAAAAACAGTTCTTTGGGAAGCTGTAACAGACAATAGAGGATTGGCTCAATTGTGGTTGACAGAAACTATAACCGGAAACCTTCACATAGCTTGTTATGCTAACAATAAACTGGTCGAAACTATTGAAAACGCTGTTCCTTTTGAAAGGGGAATGAACACAGTTGCAATTCAGGAAGAAGTAACCACGAATGATGAGATAGATATAGTTTTTGCAGTTGATGCAACTTCTTCTATGGATGATGAGATTGAATTCCTGAAAGAAGATCTGATGGGAATTATATCGACAGTTAAAAGGAACTTTCCGAATGACGATTTACAGCTTGGTTCCGTTTTTTATCAGTGCGAAGGAAGCGGAAATGATTATGTGACTGTTCAGAGCGAATTGTCGGCAGATGTTACGAAAACCATTGATTTCATTAAGTCGAAAGGAGCAACCGGAGGAGGAGAAGAAGTGGTAGACAAAGCATTGGATGCGGCAATTAATTCTTTGGCATGGCGACCAAATTCGCGTTCCAAATTATTGGTGATTTTACTCGATGAACCACCTGAAGCAAATAGTGCAACTGCCAAAAGAATGGAGCAGGCCTATCGTGATGCCGCCGCAAAAGGAATCCGTATTATTCCTTGTTTAACAAGTAATTCCGGATATCCAACCGATCGCTCATTGGAATATTTGATGCGCACAGGAGCAATGAGTACCAACGGAACTTTGATCTTCTTAACAGATGACAGCGGTGTTGGAGGAAAACACACAATCCCGTTTACTGATAATTATGAAGTAGAATTATTCAAGGATGTTCTGGAACGAACAATCATCAGGTATTCTGAAAAAGTAGATTGCGATCCGAAACCGGTTGTTGACGGAACAGATGAAGATTTTATCGCTACAAATCGTGAAGATCTGGTTGATCAGTTGATGGATTCGATCACGAATAACCCTTCTGATTCCATAATAGCAAGTACTTTACTGCCGTTTACTCAATTCGTATCTATTGAAGATTTGACATTGAATAAACCACTGCGTGAAATTGATACGGTTCAATTTTTAAATCATTATAATGAACGTATAACCGAACTGGTTGTTTTCCCGAATCCTACAGCCGGAAATATTCAGTTAAAGGCAAATACCGTTATGACAGAAATTGAAGTATTTGATTTTAACGGCAAACTAGTAATGTACGTGGCTGACGTAAATTCAGAAGAACACCGCTTCGATATGTCTGCTTTCCCTGTTGGGAATTACCGCGTGCGCTGCCATTTCAAAAAAGCCGTCGTGGAATCTACGATCCAGAAGTACTAGTGTTTTATCCCACAGACGAGCGCCGACGGGCACGGAGGAATTAATAGGATTATGCGAACGCACAAGAGATAAATCTGTCTTGACAGATTTCAATATTCCTCAGCGGTCAATAAAACAAATTTGGATCAAACTTTAGCGCTCTTCTGCGCCCGTCTGTGGGAAAATTATCGGACTGTATTAAGCACACGTAGAAATGCAATTTTAATCTGTTTTTATTGCGTTTAATCCCCTTGCGTTTTTCAATTAATAGCTACCTTTAGCCCGAATTCTGAAAAACAAATTATGAGTACGTTCGACGTTGCGATTATTGGTTCTGGCCCGGGTGGGTATGTTGCTGCTATTCGCTGTGCACAGTTAGGTTTGAAAACTGCACTTATTGAAAAATACCCGACTCTCGGAGGAACATGTTTAAATGTTGGATGTATTCCTTCAAAAGCATTGTTAGATTCTTCTGAGCACTTTTTCAATGCGAAGCACAACTTCGAGGCTCACGGAATTAAAACGGGTAAAGTTGAAGCTGATTTGGCTCAAATGATTGCCCGTAAAGAAGATGTAATCACACAAACTTGTAACGGAATTAAGTTTTTGATGGACAAAAACAAGGTTACTGTTTACCAGGGCGTTGGCTCATTTGTAGATAAAAATACCATTGCTATTAAAGACGGTGACGGAAATTCTACAAACATTTCTGCGAAAAACACCATTATCGCAACAGGTTCTAAACCTAATTTCTTCCCGGGAATGGAACCTGATAAGAAAAGAATCATAACTTCTACCGAAGCTTTGAAACTAAAAGAAATTCCAAAGAAAATGATTGTTATCGGCGGTGGAGTTATTGGTCTTGAACTAGGATCAGTATATGCCCGTTTAGGTTCTGAGGTTGAAGTTGTTGAATTTGCTCCGAATATTCTTCCTACAATGGATTTGTCATTAGGGAAAGAATTAACGAAAATCTTAAAGAAAGAAGGTTTCAAATTCCATTTGGAACATAAAGTTCAAAAAGTAGAAAACACAGGAAAATCTGTGAAATTGACAGCTTTGAACAAAAAGAACGAAGAAGTTATCCTGGAAGCCGATTACTGTTTGGTTGCAGTTGGTCGTAAAGCGTATACAGAAGGTTTGGCATTGGAAAAAGCAGGTTTAACTGCTAATAATCGCGGACAAATTGATGTAAACGATCATTTGCAAACATCTGTTTCGAATATTTACGCAATCGGTGATGTTGTTCGTGGAGCAATGCTGGCGCATAAAGCGGAAGAAGAAGGTGTAGCTGTTGCAGAACAATTGGCAGGACAAAAACCGCATATCAATTATAACCTGATTCCCGGAGTAGTATACACATGGCCGGAAATTGCTTCGGTTGGAAAAACAGAAGAAGAATTGAAAGCTGCTGGAGTAGAATACAAATCAGGTTCTTTTCCAATGAAAGCTTTGGGTAGAGCAAGAGCTTCTATGGATTTGGCCGGTTTTGTTAAGATTCTTGCTGATGCTAAAACGGATGAGGTTCTTGGAGTTCACATGATCGCTGCACGTGCTGCCGATATGATCATGGAAGCTGTAACTGCAATGGAATACCGTGCTTCGGCTGAAGATATTTCCAGAATATGCCATGGTCACCCAACATTCTCGGAAGCCATTAAGGAAGCGGCATTAGCTGCTACTGACAATAGAGCATTGCATATCTAATTTTATATAGAAGGCTTCTCCGCATATTGTTGAAGCCTTTTTTTTCGTCTTTCCGATTCTGAAGGATTTTCAAAGAAATACAATCTAATGACTGCAAAGAAAACAGGAGTTTTACTCATCCAACTTGGTACGCCGGATAGTCCGAACGTAAGTGATGTGCGCAAATATCTAAAGGAATTCCTGATGGATCGACGCGTAATTGATATCCCTTTCTTCTCGCGGTTATTATTGGTGCGCGGAATTATTGTTCCGTTCAGAACTCCGAAATCTGCAAAAATATACAAAGAACTGTGGGATTTGGGGAATGGTAAATCGCCATTATTAACGCATACCGAATCGGTAAAACGGTTGGTTCAGGAACGATTTAATTCCGACAATGTCACCGTTGAAATGGCTATGCGTTATCAAAATCCATCGATGGATTCTGTGTTAGAGAGAATGCGTAAAGCGAATTATGACCAAATAATTATTCTTCCCTTGTTTCCTCAATATGCGAGTGCTTCAACAGGCTCTGCAATTGATAAAGCAATGGATATCATCAAAAAATGGTGGGTAATTCCGGAAGTGAAACTGGTTTCTCAGTTTTATGATCACGATGGTTATATTGATTCGATTGTTGAACGTGCGAAGGAATTTGACCTGGATTCTTACGATAAAGTGATGTTCTCATATCACGGCTTGCCGGAACGACAAGTTGATAAAGTTTACGACGAAGGTTTATGTGCCGATCACCATTGTGAAGATGGCTTGGACGATACAAACAAATTCTGTTACAAAGCAGTAAGCTATGAAACTACACGTTTGATTGCTGCTAAACTGGGAATTCCGAAAGAAAAATACACGGTGAGTTTTCAATCGCGCTTAAACGAAAAATGGCTTGAACCTTTTTCTGATAAAGTAATAGCAGAATGGGGAAAAGCTGGACACAAGAGAGTTTTGGCCTTTTCACCGGCTTTCGTTGCAGATTGCCTGGAAACGCTTATTGAAATTGGTGATGAGTACCAGGAGATCTTTGAAGCCAATGGCGGAGAAAAAGTACAGTTGGTACCAAGTTCAAACGATCACCCGCGATTCATTGATTGCGTAGAAGATTTGATCAGAACGAGACTTTGATTTTTCCGCGGAGTCTGTAAAAAGAAACACGAATTGGTTGGGTGACTGAATTCTTGCGCTAAAGCTTCAGCATAAGCGTAGCGGAGTCGAATGTCACATCAACCCAAAACTCAACCCAACTCCCAATAAAATAGCAACTAGTTTCGATAAATTGAACCGGTGATTTTCATTCGTTTCGAAGATGATTGTTGTTGAAATATGCAGGAACATTCCGACAACAATAGAAAGCAGAATATCCATGTATTCACTTGATTCAGCCTGATCAATGAATAATCCTGAGAACATTCCAAGTGGCGTCATAATTCCGAAAACCATCAATAAAAGCCACGATTTCCCCAGAGCTATTTTTGATTTTCGCAGGAGAGTCATTAACGCAATTGCTACGGGAAGCTGGTGCAGAATAATTCCGATTAATAAGGATTGATGATGATCACCGATAATGTGATCGTGATGATGTCCCGAATTTTCAACTCCCGCTAACGGAATCCCTTCAATAAATGAGTGTATGCTTAATGATAAAAGCATCATGTATGGAATTTGCTTGTTTTCCTGAACATGAATATGACCGTGCTCAATACCTCCCGAAAAATATTCCAGGAACAATTGAACAAGGAAACCAACCAAAATCCAGATTCCGGTTTGTAATTCGTTTTCCCTGTATAGTTCGGGTAAGAAATGGGTGAAAGCTATAGCCAGTAAGAATCCACCACTGAAAGCAAGCGAAAGTTTAATGATCTTCTTCTGATTCCGCTTCTCCAGAACCTGAACCAATAAACCGCCGCAAACTACCGCGAGTAATAAAAACAAGGCGTTCACAAAAATCATCATGGTCGTTTGGTACAAATAAGAATAAGGCGATCAGAGCTGCTTTCGTCGAAGGGTTCTAACGAATACGATCCGAAACAGGTGGTGAGATCAAAGCCTGCTTCATCTATCAGAGTGCTGAAATCATTATAAGTTAGTGCCTGTACTTTTTCCTCGTAGAAATGCGATTTCCCCTCGTCTTCAAACGAAATCGATTTCACAATTTTTCCGTCTACGACTTCCTTTTTGATATGAAACTGAATTCCTTCTATCTCCAATTCGTAGAGTGGTTTCATGTCACGAACAATCTTGGTCGAATTCATGAAGTCAATAACCAATCGTCCTTCCGAATTCAAAGCATTGTGCGCACTTTTAAGTACTTTCAGATTTTCGCAAACATCTTCAAAATAGCCGAAACTGGTAAACAGATTAAAGATAACGTCGTATTTTCCGGGAAGTGCATTCCGCATATCGTGAACAAAAAAGTTCATGTCTTTCGGCGAATTTTCCTGTGCTTCTTTGATACTGTTTTCGGAAAGGTCACAACCGCTTACGTTATAACCCAGATCGTGTAAAACGCGCGAATGTCTTCCGGCACCACAAGCTAAGTCAAGCAATTTGCTGTCAGCTGGAATTTTCATCCGGCTGCATAATGATTCAATGAACTTTCGGGCTTCCATATCATCTCTGCTTTTATAGAGAATATGATAATAGCGCGAATTGAACCAGGTTGCAAACCACTCTTTCTTTCCGTTTAATTGCATCATTGTTGCAAATATAAGAATACAAATGCAATCGGGAAGTATTTCCCGGGCATTCTATCCGTAATATTTCTGCAGTCTACGTTATAAAATCAGGTAACAAATCAGTGAAAGCTGGCAATTCCATTCAATTTCCTACCAACTGCTCATTTTTTTCTTTCATTCACGTAACTAGTTGATTTGGATTATTATATTTGCTACACATTCCGCTAATCGAATGATAAAAAACGACATTTTTGAACTATACCAAACTATGGAGCGAGAGAATATTTTACTCTCTTTTAAAGGTGTAGTTACTTCTGAATTACTTACTTCTGTGCTTTCAATTATGGAATCCAAAATGGATTACATGGAAGAATCACCGAAAACTAAAAAGAAGGTTTTCAATGTCCTCGTGGAATGTCTTCAAAACTTATATCATCACATCGATTCAGGCGATGATTCTCAGAGAAACATCGAACAGATAGAAGCAAAATCTGCCCTGTTCATGATTTCCAAGAAAGATGATAACTTTGTCATACAAACAGGTAACTACGTTGATATTGAAAGTGCCAATGATTTGGAGTCTAAATTGGTTCTGATCAATGGGATGGATAAAGATGAGTTGAAAAAATACTATCAGGACGTTCTTAGTAACGGATTAATGTCTGAAAAAGGAACTGCCGGTTTAGGAATGATTGATATTGCAAGAAAATCGGGAAATAAATTAGAATATTTATTTTTGCCGATAAATGAACATAACAAGTTCTTCTGTCTGACGATAAAAATTGATTAAAGCACATGGAAAATTTACATTTAGAAGGTTCAGCTAAAACCCCATCGATTCATTTCGATGCTGCTGCAGGAAAATTGGAATTGAAAGGTCGTTCTATTCCCGAAAATTCAGTTGAGTTCTACAAACCTTTGAACGAATGGATTGATGCATACGGAAAACAACCACAAGCTGAAACTGCTGTTGATGTGAAATTGGAATATTTCAATACATCCTCTTCAAAGTGTATCCTGGACTTATTCAAGAAACTGGAATCTATTTCCGGATCTAAAACAGCCGTTACCGTTAACTGGTTCTTCGAAGAGGACGATGAAGATATGGAAGAAGCCGGGCAGGATTATCAGGCAATAATCGGTCTGCCGTTCAACATAATTGAAGTAGAAGAAATTTAAAACAGACCCTGGCAGAAACGTCAGGGTTTTTTGTTATGTCTCATCCAAAGAAAATAGGTGTTTCGGGCGGAATAGGTTCCGGTAAAACCTACGTCTGCAAACTGATCGAGAAACGTGGCTATCCTGTTTATTACTCCGATCTTGCTGCCAGAAGATTAATGAACGAAAACCCGATTATTCGTCAGGAATTGATTGCGCTTTTTGGTTCGGAAGTATATCGTGAAAATGAACTTGACAGGGCCTTTTTGGCAAATCTCATCTTTAACGATGATAAAAAGCGAATCCAGGTGAACAAGGTTGTTCACCCCCAGGTTCATTCTGACTTTAATTTTTGGGTAAGCCAACAAACGTCTGAAATTGTTTTTTACGAATCAGCATTGCTTTTTGAAACAGGTGCTTATGCGTTGTTAGATGCTACGATTCTTGTGGCTGCTCCGCTTGAATTGCGCATCGAACGAATTATGAAAAGAGATAACATTACAAGGGAACAGGTCGAATCACGCATTGCAAGTCAGGGAGATCAGGACAAATATCGCGAGTTGGCAACTTATTGCCTGGAAAATGATCTGAATGCCGATTTGGAAAAGCAATTGGATTTAATCCTGAAGCAGCTTTAGTTTACTTCCTCGTAATCATCGAAACGATTCTCATCATCGTCCTGGTTTTTGTTTTGCTGTTTTGGTCCTCCCGTCAGTAAAACATTAATGGAATTGACCATTCGGAGAATAATCGTAATGGTAAAGAAGAAACCTACTATTTTGAAGATGAAACCGAAGAACACGGTTTTTTCAATATCCGTAATTGATTGATAAAACCAAATAGCTACTTTGTTTTCAGCAAATTGCGTATTAAAAAGAAAGAACACATAAAATGCCATCGCCAGTAGAATAACTGCAAATTCCAAAGGCATATTCGGCTTTGTTTTATCTGCTATAGTTCTCCCCTGAATTTGAATGACTGCAAAACGCAGCTTCATTTGCTGAACTTTTCCAAGGAAATACATGCTGATCAAAGATCCGGTTAAAACAGCATTCGCAATATTGATTTCTTTATCCTGGAAAGTAAACAAAACCGCCAGGTCAACAATTAAAAAATACTGAATAGCTTTCAAAGTAAGCTTGGCAGGATAAGAGAGCGGCACTCCGCCACGAAATATGGCCAGCCCGAAATTAATAAGTCCCCAAATGAAACTGAATATGGCTAAAACAACGCCTAATCGAAAGATAAATTCTAAAAACTCCACAACGCAAAGGAACTATTTTTTTTAAATCAACAAACCGATTTACCAATAATATTCGTTAAATCTGACTACGGTTTTGTCTGAGTTTATTCTAAAACTTCCATCTGCAAACAGAATTAGTATCTTTGAGAACTAAGTTTAAAATATGAAAAAGATTTTCCTTGTTTGTTTAATAGCTCTTTCTCTGCCTGCGTTTGCAGAAGAGGGAATGTTGATTCCATCATTGTTGGAAGCATTTGAATCGGATATGAAAGCCCACGGGATGAAACTCACAGCCGCTGATATCTACAGCGTAAACAGTTCATCATTGAAAGATGCAATTATGCATTTCGGCGGAGGTTGTACCGCTGAATTAGTCTCGGGTAAAGGCTTGATTCTTACAAACCATCACTGTGGTTTAAGTCAGGTTCAGGCACATTCATCAGAGGAAAACGATTATATCAAAAATGGCTTTTGGGCAAAAACGTATGCCGATGAAAAACCGAATCCAGGATTATCAGCAACGCGCATTGTTCGTATTGAGAATGTAACAGAAATGATGCTTTTCGGAACGGAAGGAATTGAAAGTGGTGATAAACTGAATGACGTTCTTCGCCGAAACATGAAGAAAATCATGGATGATGCCGTGGTTGGAACTCATTATAAAGCCGAAGTGAAAGCGTTCGACTACGGAAACGATTACTACTTAATGGTTAAGGAAGTTTTCACGGATGTTCGTTTGGTTGGAGCTCCTCCAAGTTCAATTGGAAAATTCGGTGGAGATACGGATAATTGGGTTTGGCCCCGTCATACCGGAGATTTCAGTGTTTTTAGAATCTATGCCGGCGCCGACGGGAAACCTGCAGATTACAATGTGAACAATGTTCCTTACGAACCAATTCAGTTTTTGAAAATAGCATTCAACGATAGAAAAGCAGGTGATTTTACGATGGTTTATGGTTTTCCCGGTTTGACAGAACAGCACCTGAGTTCCGGAAATCTGAATTACCTGGTTGAAAAGCAGCGCCCGATGGAAATTAAACTTCGTACGCATTCACTCGATATTATTGATGCGGCAATGAGAAGCTCTGATAAGATTCGAATTCAATATACTGCAAAGCAGGCGCGTATTGCAAATGCCTGGAAAAAGAACATTGGTCAAATAGATGGTTTGAAACAACTTGGTGCTGTTCAATTGAAGATTGATTTTGAAAACGAATATGAATTGCGCTCAAAATCGAAACCTGAATGGAATCAGTATTCAGGACTGGTTGCAAAAATGAATACACTCGTTGAACAGAAAAGCAAGTATGAATTTGCAAATACCTTATTCTACGAATACATGTATGTTGGAGCAGAGTTCTTTAGATTGTGTCGTTCATTGGATGATATAGAAAAGAATTACGAAAAGTATAAAACCGATGGAACGCTTCAAACAAAAATCGACAATTTCAAAAAGGGTTGTGACGGATTTTTCAAGGATTACGATGTAACTGTTGACCAAAAAATATTCGAAGTGTTAACGAAAGATTTCATTACGTATTCCGGGTCAGATTTCGCTATTCCGGCGGCTTCAAACACTAAGTTGAGTGCTTCAATCTACTCGAAAAGTATCTTTGTTTCGAATGTGAAAATGCAGGCTTTTCTAAGCAAACTGACAGAGAAATCGTTTGCAAAGCTGGCTAAGGATCCGGCTTATGCTTATTTCAAGGCTTGCAATGCCATGTGGAAAGATCGTATTCAGCCAACTGCTTATGAGTTTGATGAGGAAATGAATGCCCTGCTGCAGGTTTACGTAAAAGGTAAGAAGGAAATGTTCACAGATTTGAAACAATGGTCAGATGCCAATTCAACATTGCGCGTAACTTATGGAAACCTGGAAGGATCAGCACCTGTTGACGGAATGGCGTATACAGAGCATACCACGTTGAAAGGAATGATTGATAAGTTCAATACCGGGAACCCGGATTTCGAATTACAGGAACGTATGTTGGAGCTGTATAAAAACAAAAACTACGGAAAATACGCTCAGGGCGATGAACTATGGGTTTGTTTTACGGGATCTAATCATACAACCGGTGGAAACTCAGGTTCGCCGGTTCTGGATGCAAGCGGAAACTTAATGGGATTGAACTTTGACCGTTCGTGGGAAAGCACCATGAGTGATTTCTATTTTGATCCGAAACGCTGCCGGAACATTGTAGTAGATATTCGTTATGTAATGTGGGTTATGGACGTTTATTGCGGGGCAACACATTTGGTTGACGAAATGGTTTTAGTTAAATAGATCTTCAAGAAAAAGAATAGGGACAGGTCGCGACCTGTCCCTATTCTTTTTAAATATTCTTACTCCGGTAAAATCTCCATCTTCTCTGCGAAGTGGAAACAATAATCTCTCAAATCTTCAGTGATCAAGTTTTCACCTGTTGCTTTTTCAAATGTATCTGCCATCGTTAAAAGTGTTTGGTGAAAGAATTGTTTCATTTCTTCTACCGACATATCTTTTGTCCAAAGATCAATTTTCATGGTGTTTTTCTCATCCGGATTCCAGAAAGAAAGGAACATTGCCTGAGCCGGTGAATTTTTAACCGCTCCGTCTGTTGCAGACCATTTCATACTGACAGGAAGGTTGTTTTCATTTAAACCTACCTCAATTTCTATTGTTGATTTTTTTACTACTGCTTCTTCCATTTCTTTTGTTTTTATCGCGAAGCTCCCGGAAGGTCTGCTTCAGTACTATTCATTGATTTCGTATTCCTGAATTAGGGTGGTATATGGTTTATTGATCAATTCCTGCAAAGTTATATCATATTGTTCCATATAACTATGAATTATTCTCCAGCCAAGAAATTGTCCCAGGCGGTCAGGGGAATTTTGTGCATTCTGAATGCCGGCAGTGAAAGGGGCTTCGTGTAAAAGATTTTGTTTTACCTGGCTGTCTTTTGAATAAAGCAATTTTTGCTGGATAAGGTAATCCCAGAAAGCACGTTCATTTTTCAACGCCCAGTTGTAATCTTTTTGGTTGTATCGAAGAATTATTTCCTCCCCCATATCCGGGTAAGCCGCTTCTGTAAGATAAAGGATCTTTCCCCAATTCACAATGGATTCAATGGTATATGCATCCTCCTTTTCTTCAATCAGGTGCGTAAAAATCCAGGCACAAACAGCATCTCTTTCCAGGTATTGAGGTTCCATCGCCTCTTTAATGTATTGAGGGAACTGGGCGTTTGGCAATTCTTTAATTACGTCGGTTTTGCTTCCGAGATAACGCTCCATTCCCATGGCAATCATGTCTTCGGTACAAAATGCGCTGGCAGAAAAGTATGAATTAGTATATACAATTGCCTTTGGCATTTTTGCTTTTGGTAAGTGGTGTTTGAGGTGTTTGAAGCCTTCAGTTATTTTTGCATGGTTTGTTTTCGGATTTGGAAACTTTTGCTCAATGCTCTTTTCCAGGCGATGTAAATAGGTGTTTTTATAGAATTCGCTTAAATCCTGGTTCAAAGAAATATCCGGATTCATTCCAACCTTAAAGCAATAAAAATTCTGGTATTCGATGATCGTAGAATATTGAGCATCCAACTCATCCAGTGCAGCTGACCGCCTTGAATCGGGTGTTTTATATAGCAATGAATCCATATTGAGATAATCAATTTCCAGTTTGGTTGCGCTTACATCAACATCCAGCGGATCAGAACCGCAAGAAGCCAGGACGGTTGAAAGTGCCATTAAACCGATAAACAGACTATTTCTCATGCTTTTGAATTTTGGTAAAATTAGTTGTATTCTGTTGAAATTAATGGAGGATTCGGATAAATGTCACAACTTTTTAATTGCTTTGGGTATCAAAACTTTAATTCCTAACTGTTATGTTGCTGAAACCAATTATATTTGCCGAATAATTTATTCAATTACTATGAAAAACTTATTTGGTGCGTTTTTATTATTGGGCTTTGCAACAAGTGCCATCGCGCAAGAAACTGATGGTAACAAAGTTCAAGCAGGTATTACCTACCAAACTGGAATGAACTTCAACAAACCAGGAACAAAAACAATTGGCAGAGACGGTGTAGGAGCTGTTAACTCAATTGGTTTGGTGTTGAATTTTCCTTTTAATGCAAACATTGGTTTGTCTACCGGTTTGGAATTTGATTTCGAATCGTTTAAATATGATGTTATTTCTACAAGTCCGATTTACTACCGTTACACGGATACTGAAATCTTTAGAAAAGAAGAAACTCCATCAAATTCTACATTGTATCATTTAACAGACCGCAAGCAAAAAGCAATTTACGGTTCAATTCCTACTATGTTGTTATTCAGAACCAATGCAATCGGTGATTTCCGTTACTATGGAAAATTCGGAGCTCGTACTTCATTCGTATTAGGAAATACAATTAACGATAAAGGATTTAATGTTGGTGGTGACACATTAGGCGGTGCTGAAGTTTCTCAAACGAACAATACAATGAAAGCTAAGAGTGATATGTTCTTTTTGCGTTCAACAATTGGTGTTGCCGGTGGTGCAGAATGGAATTTTACAGGTAATACTTCACTTTACGCTGAAATCGGATTTTATTACGGATTTACACCTGTTCACTACGGTGAAGCTGTAACAGGTGATGATAAAGAGCGTGATATGACATTGTTTAGTTATAATGGTACAACTGCTGATTACACAACGTTTTCGGCAAAACAAAAACAAATATTATTGAAAGTTGGAATTTTGTTCTAATTTGAACTGAATAATTGGAAACTGTCGGTGAAAGCTGGCAGTTTTTTTTTCCGGTAAAAATTACGTTTCGTTAAAGAATCCTTTTCAAATCCGGAATTCAGAAAATCTTTCTTAGTTTTAGAATTACCCAAAATGAAAGCAGAAGAAATCGGCACCCACATTGTTAATTGGTTGAAAGATTACGCAATCAATTCTCATTCTAAAGGATTTACCATTGGTATTTCCGGTGGAGTAGATTCAGCACTTACGTCAACACTTTGTGCATTAACAGGTTTAGATGTTTATGCTGTTTCCATGCCTATTCATCAAAAATCGGCAGAAATTACCCGTTCAGAAATTCACCTGAATTGGCTTACCAAAAATTTTACGAACGTGCATGTCGTAACAGTTGAGCTTTCTGATAGTTTTGATGCAATTTCAAATGCGTTACCAATTGCTTCTTCGGAGCATTTTCTGGCCATGGCCAATACGCGCGCGCGCCTGCGAATGACTACTTTATATGCGCTTGCGCAGCCTAAAGGTTGTCTTGTAGCCGGAACGGGCAATAAAATTGAAGATTTCGGCGTTGGTTTCTATACCAAATACGGTGACGGAGGAGTTGATCTCAGCCCAATTGCAGATTTGACTAAAACAGAAGTACGTATTTTAGCAAGAGCACTTAACATTGAGAACGATTTGGTGGAAGCTCCTGCAACCGACGGATTGTGGGAAGATGGCCGGACTGATGAAGACCAGCTTGGGGCTACATATCCCGAACTGGAGTGGGCAATGAATTATTGTAACCGACAACTCGAAACCGTATTAACTGACAGAGAAACTGAAGTTTTAAAAATATATCAGCGACTGAACAAACAGAATCAACACAAAATGAATCCAATTCCAGTATGTACAATACCAGATCAATTAAGATGAGAATTCTTTTCTTATTCGTCTTTTGTGTTCCGGCATTTTTGATCCGGGCACAAGTAGATTTCAACCAATACCAACCATTGAAAAGTGTTGGGAATGTACCAGCCGATTTTTCAACCCCAACACGTGAGAAAATTCAAAATGCACCTACAGATTACCTGGAAGATTTGTCAGGTAAGGAGCGTGAATTATTCATTGAAGAGGTGAATTACGCCATTGATGAATTATTGAAATCAGGACAAGTCACTTTTGGCGACCCTGTTTCAAATTACATTCAGAATTTGGGTGAATTGTTAACGAAAGATGATCCGGAACTGAACGGAAAACTTCGTTTTTATACCTACAACACGAATGAAGCAAATGCTTTTTCTACCGATCAGGGAATGGTGTTTGTTACCACCGGTTTAATTGCCCAATTGACAAACGAGGCGCAGTTAGCCTTTGTTCTGGCACATGAAATCATTCATTACCGTGAAAAACACGTAGTCGATTTGTTCGATTATTCTACCGATAATTCAAAATTCTCGTATAGTGAGAAAGTGCGTTTGTTTAGCAAATATTCGCGTGATAACGAGTTCGAAGCTGATTCACTGGCAGTTGAACTGGTGCATAATGCAGGATTTAATCCTTCGGAGATCAATGTAACATTCGATGTACTGTTATACTCCTATCTGCCCTTTGAAGAGTTGGTTTTTGACAAGGATTATTTCAACAATCAATGGATGTACGTTCCTGAAAAAGCATTTGAGAATGAAAAAAAGGAAATTTCTGCACGTTCAAATTACAACGATCGTTTGAATTCTCATCCGAATGTTGCCAAGCGAAAAGAAGAACTGACAAAGAAAATTGCAACCTTCGGGAACTGGGGAACAACCATGAACAGAGATGCAAATGCATTCAATGAAATTCGGAATATCTGCCGTTTTGAGTTTGTTCTGAACTATGTTTACGAGGATGCAACAACCGACGCTTTATACGCAGTCTATATTCTCGAAAAGCAGTTTCCGGATTCACGTTTCTTACGCAATTGTAAATCTCAGGTTTGGTTGAATTTAATGAAACACGAAAAGCGCCGTGAAATTTTCGATTATGAGTACGACTACGAATATTACGAAGGTGATTATGGCATGTATAACTATTCGTTTTATGAAGGGAATATTGCAACCTTAGACCGCTTCATAACCAAGCTGCCCAAAGAAGGCAAAATTGCAATGGGACTGCGTTTGATTCATGATAATTATTCAAAAGACACTACAGATTCCTTTGCGAAAAGCCTTTGGGAAAAAGCACTTGAGTTTACTGCGTACAATGATATCTTCGAAGACATTCAGTTTTCCAAATACACGTTCCACGAGGCAATTGCGCAAATTGATCGTGAGAAACAGGTTAATGATTCTATTAAGGAAGAAGAAGGAATTAAAGCATATACCTGGAACAAGTATGAAACCATTAAGAATCAGAAATTGGGAATGGATTCGCAGGCAGGAATTGACTCAACGAAGTTCTACTTGTATGGTGTCTCAGATTTGGTAAAGGATAGTCTTTTTCAGCAAAGAGTTTCCTATTACACAGAGAAAATGAAAGATGAGAATGCTGAAGAAGATGGTTTGTATGAATTAACTGACGATGAGCTTTCTGATTATTACACCGAGGAATTTGAAACGAAACTTCATTTGGGGATTGATAATATTTTATTGATCAATCCGCTTGTATACGAAACAGTTGGTTACCGCAGCATCGACTATAAAAAATCGGATGTTTTGGAAAAACGCTTTATTGAAACCATTACTTCGGAAGCAAAACGAAACGGAATCACGGTCAATCAACTTGACAGATCGGATCAGCACAATATGTCGAGTGAGGACTACAGCAACTTATCTCAAATAATGCGTAGTCTCAACAAACGAATTGATGAAAGCGGAGTAACTTCGTTTATGCTGGATGAAGAGAATTTGGCGCGTTTACGTCAATTGTACGGAACATCGCATGTTGTTTTGTTCGATTTACAGCATGAATACAATCCGCAGATCTATTTGGGGCAAGCGGTACTTGCAACCATTTTCTTCCCGGTTGGATTGGTCTATTTTCCTGCAAAATTATTATCCGGACACACAACAGAAATGAATTGTTATGTGCTTGATTTAGAAAAAGGCGAATTGGTTTTGGAACAATCCTATTTTGCCAATGAGCCAGCCTCGAAGAAATTTTTAGAGTTACGTTTAAACGGCTTATTCCACCAATTGAAACAGGAGAAACCATGAGAAGAATAGTTGTAATTGCCCTTTGCTTTTCGTGGTTGGGAAATTCGTTTGCCCAGGAAAAAGGATATTTCGGAAAGAAAACATTTATTGAAATTGGGGCTAACGGTCAGCTTCCCATCTTTCAGAATATTTTTGGACAGGACAAAGGATTTATAGAAAAAGATGGCGCTCTCAACCGTTCGTACAACCTGGTTGATTATACGTTACGCGGAAGTTTTTCTACTTTAACAAGTGAGACTTTTGGCGTTGGATTTGAAGCGCAGTTGAGAAACTACCTTATTAATCCGCAGAAAGGAGAAGAGATCAACCGGCAAATTCTGAATGGTGACGGTACTATAACATCTCAGTTGCTTCCGGCTCGTGTTGCAATGATGCCTGTTCAGGAAGTGGTGCTTATGCCGAAAATCATTTTTTCTACCGGAAGCCGAGTACCGGCCGGATTAACGCATGAAATCGGAATGGGATATTCCATTATTCGATTGACGAATACAAATCCGTTGGTTGAAGTAGATTCTACAAGTGGATTCACATCATCGGAAGTTTCAGAAAAATTCACTGATAGCCGTAATACGGAATTGAAAGGATTGGTTATCTGTTACGGTATCCGGATGAATTACCCGATTTCCAAATCGCTTTTGTTCCATATTGGATTTCGCTATCAATATGCTTCCATGCTGGGTAAAAAAGACTATAAAGATTACGAGTATACCGACAACTGGTTTTCCGGAAGAGAAATCTGGTCACGCGTTAATCAACGCCGTCAGTTTGGCGTTGCGAATGTAGGGATTGGATTGACATTATGTTTGTAAGAATATAAAGACAGTTGGGGCTTAATATATTACGCCCAGCTTTAAAATATTCTATTATAAATTTCTTTAATCTACTTCCGGCGCCAAACGCAATACAATTCCGTCAATTTCATCGGTGATCGGGATCTGGCATCCCAAACGACTGTTCGACTTCACGTGGAAAGCCTGGTCAAGCATGTCTAATTCGGCATCGCTCTGTTCGGCCAACTCATGATCAGATTCCAGGTAACACTGACAAGTAGCGCACATTGCCATTCCACCACATTCCCCTTTTACAGGCAGGTCGTATGATTTACATACTTCCATAATGTTCATGTTCATGTCAGTAGGAGCAATTAACTCATGAGCTACTCCTTCGCGGTCAATAATTGTTACTGTAATGTCAGACATTGTAAGAATTTTGGTGCAAAAGTAATGTTTTTAATAGAGGAAAGACAAAAGCTTTAAGCGGAAAGTATGTTAGAACTAAAAACAGAAAACCGCCCTGAAAAAATCAAAGCGGTTTTCACTATATAGCGTCGTTCCGTTCTATCCACAACTACTAGTCGCGGGAAGGCGGACCGGAAAGCCGCACGCAGTGCGTAACGACTATAATTAAGACAAAGATATATCAAAAAAGTAGGGACAGGTCGCGACCCATCCCTACTTTTTCTTTTCAATTCTCAATTTTGTAATTTTCAATTGAAAATTACATCATCCCCGGCATACCACCTGGCATTCCGCCGTGGTTATGAGGAGCTTCAATTTCCGGCTCATCTGCGATCACACACTCTGTTGTCAGCAACATAGCTGCAATTGACGCTGCGTTTTCGATAGCGATACGCGTAACTTTCGTTGGATCGATAACTCCTGCTGCGTATAAATCTTCAAACTTATCCGTTCTTGCGTTGTATCCGAAATCATCTTTTCCTTCACGAACTTTCTGTACAACTACAGCTCCTTCGCCACCGGCATTCGCAACAATCTGACGAAGCGGTTCTTCAATCGCTCTTCTCACGATAGCAATACCCGTAGTTTCGTCTTCGTTTTCACCTTTAAGCGTTTCTAACTTATTAATTGAACGAATCAATGCTACACCTCCACCCGGAACAATTCCTTCCTCCACAGCAGCTCTTGTAGCAGCCAAAGCATCGTCAACGCGATCTTTTTTCTCTTTCATTTCAACTTCTGTTGGCGCACCGATGTATAATACGGCAACTCCACCAGCCAATTTAGCCAAACGTTCCTGTAATTTCTCACGGTCGTAGTCAGAAGTTGTAGCTTCCATTTGCGCTTTGATCTGGCCAATGCGTGCCTGGATATCTTCTTTCGTTCCTGATCCGTTTACAATGATCGTATTGTCTTTGTCGATCTCAACTTTTTCTGCTGTTCCCAACATGTCCATAGTTGCGTGTTCCAAAGTCAAACCACGTTCTTCCGAAATCACTGTTCCGCCGGTTAAGATTGCGATATCTTCCAACATAGCTTTTCTTCTGTCGCCAAATCCCGGAGCTTTAACTGCCGCAATTTTCAATGATCCGCGTAAACGGTTAACAACTAAAGTTGTCAAGGCTTCGCCATCAACATCTTCTGCAATGATCAAAAGCGATTTACCGTTTTGTACAACCGGTTCCAAAACAGGAAGTAATTCTTTCATGTTGCTGATTTTCTTGTCATAGATCAAGATCAATGGATGTTCCATTTCAGCAATCATTTTATCTGTGTTGGTTACAAAGTAAGCAGATAAATATCCACGGTCGAATTGCATACCTTCCACAGTTTTTACTTCTGTTTCCGTTCCTTTTGCTTCTTCAACTGTAATTACTCCGTCGTTACCAACCACTTTCATTGCTTCAGCGATCAAACTTCCGATTGACTCGTCGTTGTTCGCAGAAATAGTTGCAATTTGTTTGATTTTGTCGTTGTCTGAACCAACTTCTTTTGAAAGCGCTTTCAAATCTGCAACAACAGAAGCTACAGCTTTGTCGATTCCACGTTTCAAATCCATCGGGTTAGCACCTGAAGCAACGTTTTTCAATCCTGCAGTAACAATTGCCTGAGCTAAAACTGTTGCCGTTGTTGTTCCGTCTCCTGCGATATCCGCTGTTTTTGAAGCTACTTCTTTCACCATTTGAGCACCCATGTTTTCAATAGGATCTTTCAATTCGATTTCTTTAGCAACAGAAACACCGTCTTTGGTAATTTGCGGAGCACCGAATTTTTTTCCGATAACTACGTTTCTTCCTTTTGGTCCAAGGGTTACTTTTACTGCATTTGCTAATGCATCAACTCCTTTTTTAAGCTTTTCACGAGCTTCTACGTCGAAATATATTTGTTTTGCCATTTTCTTTTTAATTAACTGATAATTCCATAAATGTCAGATTCACGCATAATCAAATACGTTGTTCCGTCCATTTTAATTTCTGTTCCTGAATATTGACCAAACATAACTGTATCTCCAACTTTTACAGTCATTGGTTCATCTACTTTTCCTGATCCTGCAGCTATAATTTTCCCTTTCAAAGGTTTTTCTTTTGCTGTGTCAGGAATGATGATCCCGCTCGCAGTTACTTGCTCTGCCGCCGACGGCTCAATCAGCACGCGGTCAGCCAAAGGTTTGAATATTGTAGACATATTTTCTTTTGTTTTTATTTTGTGATTCACGTTCGTCAACTCTTATGCCAATTGACGTTTTCTGACATTTTTGCCAGCACTATAAACGAAAAATGTCAGTATGCTGACATACTGACATTTTAATATTTTCGTATCTGTAAGGATTACTTCGGTAACGTGGTTTTGTTTTGGTTTCCGCCTTGATTTCCTTGCTGACCACCTTGGTTTTGTTCTGTACCAGGTGCAATTTCTTCTTCAATTACTGTATTAACAGGTTGTATAAAGTAAGTAAGGAATAAACTGAATACAACAATGGAAACAGAAAGAACCCAGGTTGCTTTTTCTACAAAATTATTTGCTCGTTGAACACCACCTAGTTGTTGTGTACCGAAATCGTTTGTTAAACCGCCACCTTTTGGGTTTTGGATGAATACTACCACAACTAGTAAAATACAAGCTAGAATGATGATAATTGATATTAATGCTGCCATTATTAGGATAATTTATTCTTTAATTCTTCAATTCGAGGTGCAAATAAACTCTTTTTTTCTGGATTATTCAAAATTAATTGATGATAAACGTGTATTGCTTTCGGATAATTGCCTTGAGCAACATATATTTTGGCCAAAGTTTCGGATACCGGTGTTTTTGAATCGTCTAAACTTTCCTTAGCTTTTTTAGGGGCTGAGTAGAATTCTGCCGTTGGTTTTGAAATGCTCGGCTGGGTTTCGATAAAGCGATCAATTATTTTATCAGTATGTTTCGGATGCTGTGCCGCAGGTGATATTTCTTTATCTGACTCGTTCACCGAATGCGAGCTTCTGTGCAGCCAGGACGTAAACGACAATTGGGTAGTTGAAATATCCAGAGGCCTATTCTCTTCATCTGAAGAAGTTTCGGGTTCAGCGGCAACTGATTCTTCCTTTTCAATAATTGTTTGTTTATCGAGCGATTCGTCCTGGGCTGGTTCGAAAGAAGGTGAAATGGAATATTCCTGCTCCAGCGCTTTAGCTGTTGTTGTATAAATCAATTCATCCAGCAAATCGACTTCAGGTTCCGTCGCAATTGCAGGGACTTCTTCTTCAGTAGTAATTTCTTCATCAGATTCAACAGAAGAAACATCTGTTTTCTCAGCTTCTAGTTGAATATCACTGGTAGCCTGTTCTTCCGTGTGAAGAGGTTCTAAAACTTCTTCCGCTTCAATTATTTTCGTTGGTTCTTCTCTTGATTGCTGAATAGGGTTTATTTCAGATTCATTCTCCTGCAATAAAGCAATAATACGCTCACGTTTTGATAAACGAAAGGCAGTTGATGCTAATGCTTCGTCGAAATACATATTTGCATGTTTCGAGACACAACTCAAATAAAGCAATTGAATTGATTCGGCGTATGGATAAAGCTGCGCCATTTCTTTCAATGCAGAAAGATCTGAAGCTTGTATCAACGCCGGATCAGCAATAAACGAATGGATTTGACTTGCGTTCATTTACCAGTTGGATTGAAGTTTAACAATTACATCCTGAACAATCTGCTGATTGATGGATTCAATCAAACTCTGCTCCACATCTACTAATTGCTGAGATGCAGAATAATCGGCAAAACGTGTCGCGTTGAAACGAATTTCTTCCAACCCTTTTGTAGGTGTTGTAATGATAATCTGAACAGTTACCGTTAATCGGTTCTGAGTGGCCTGATCTCCGTTTTGGATTGCCAATGGCGAAGTGGAGTAGGAGGTCACGGTAGATGAAATCTGCAATGTTGAATCGTTTTCAACTTTTGAAACCAACTTCAGGCGTGTATTGTTTTGAATATTCGTACGCATGGTTTCAGACAGAACTGCTCCGTATGAAGATGGCGCAGTGGCGGTAGAAACCTCAATAGGATTTACGAAAAACGTTTTCCATTCTTTTGGCATCGAGGTGTCTTTTGGATTCATGAAAGATTCCGGCCAACAGCTTGCAAGAAGCAGCAATAGAAAAGAAAATCCGATTAATTTTTTCATCCCTGGATATTGTATTCTTTTATTTTTCGGTACAGTGTTCGTTCTGAAATTCCCAATTCATCGGAGGCATGCTTGCGTCTGCCTTTATGTTTTTCCAATGCACGCTGGATCAACTCTTTTTCCTGATCTTCCAATGAAAGTGATTCTTCTACTTCTTCGTGCAAATCTATGATCTCATCTTCCTGATCATTATTGAAATTTACAATTGGTTCAACGTGTTTCGGAGCCTGGGTAGGTAAAATACGCTGATCTCCGACATGAACATCAGAATACATA
The DNA here is from genome assembly GCA_946479985.1 of uncultured Flavobacteriales bacterium. Next base: position 5,403 of record CAMLIF010000023.1, on the reverse strand, counting down.
CGGTTCACCATTTCGCGCTGATCGTTAGAGAGGCTGAAATCTCCCTGGTGGTTCAATAATTCTACTACCAGTTTTTTCAAGTCATTCAAATCCTTTTTCATATCGAAAAGGAACTGGTACATTAACTCGCGTTCGTCTATTTTATTTTCGGAACCGTTTAAAACCATCGGAGTCTGCTCTTTTTCGGCAGGAAGATAGCTTTGTAAAGTCAAACCGTCAATTTCCCTGGCTTGTTCAATAACCGAAAGCTGTTCAACCAGGTTTTTCAGCTGGCGAATGTTTCCCGGCCAGGAATAGCCATTCAGAACGGTTACTGCATCCGGAGTTAATTTAATAGCCGGCATCCGGTATTTATCGGCGAAATCGTTCGCGAATTTTCTGAAAAGAAGGAAAGTGTCCTCGCCGCGCTGACGCAATGGAGGCAGCGAAATAGGAACGGTACTCAGACGATACAATAAATCTTCACGGAATTTCCCCGATTGAATTGCGCGCTGCATATTTTCATTGGTTGCTGCAACTACCCGAACATTTGTTTTAATAACTTTCGAAGAACCAACACGAATAAATTCCCCGGTTTCCAGTACGCGTAATAATCGAACCTGAGTCTGCATAGGAAGTTCTGCAACTTCATCCAGGAAAATGGTTCCTCCGTCAGCGACTTCAAAATATCCTTGCCTGCTTCCGGTTGCACCGGTAAACGAGCCTTTTTCGTGGCCAAATAATTCCGAATCAATGGTTCCTTCCGGAATGGCTCCACAGTTTACAGCAATATATTCGGCATGTTTTCGTGAACTCAACTGATGAATTACCTGCGGGATAATTTCTTTTCCGGTACCGCTTTCACCAGTTACCAATACCGAAATGTCAGTTGGAGCAACTTGCGCAGCTACTTCCAAAGCACGATTCAATAAAGGAGCGTTTCCAATGATCCCAAAACGCTGTTTAATCTGTTGTTCACTGAAAGACATACGCTTAATTTAAAGGTTGAGGAACAATACTTCCCATTAAGGTTGCTGACGTGCAATCTGTAATTTGTACATGTACGTATGTTCCTTTTTCAGCATTTTCTTTAGGGAAAACTACCATGGAATTTCTTTCGTCTCTTCCGCAATAATGCTCTGCAGATCTTTTCGAAGGCCCTTCTACTAACACTTTCGCGATTTTTCCAATCTGGCGTTTGTGAGAAGCTGCTGAGTTCTGTAATTGCAAAGCAATGATTTCCTCCAGGCGTTTTCCTTTTACATTTTCCGGAACGTCGTCATCAAAGCGGCGTTCGGCCAATGTTTTAGGTCGCTCTGAATATTTAAACATGTATGCGAAATCGTAAGCTACTTCTTTCATTAAAGAAACAGTTTCGTCGTGTTCTGCATCTGTTTCACCACAAAATCCGGTGATAATATCTGTTGAAATGGCGCAATCAGGAATAATTTGTTTGATAGCTGCAATTCGCTCCAAATACCATTCGCGTGAATATCCGCGGTTCATGCGCGCCAAAACTTCTGTGTTTCCTGACTGAACCGGTAAATGAATGTAAGGACAGATGTTCTCGTATTTCGCCATAACGTGTAATACGTCATCCGTCATGTCTTTTGGATGCGATGTAGAAAACCGTACACGTAAATCAGGATTTATTTCGGCAACCATTGCCATTAATTCGGCGAAATTGGTTGTTGGCTGGGCTTCGTCTTTAATAACTCCTTTGCTGCTCATGTTCCAGCGGTAACTATCCACATTCTGGCCCAGCAAAGTAACTTCCCGGTATCCACTTGCGAACAGGTCTTTACATTCCTGAACAATGGTTTTCGGATCTCTTGATCGTTCACGTCCGCGGGTAAATGGAACCACACAGAAAGAACACATATTGTCACAACCACGGGTAATCGTTACGAAAGCAGTTACGCCACCCTGATCCAAACGAACAGGAGAAATGTCAGCGTATGTTTCGTCACGAGACAACAGTACGTTTACTGCTTTTTGCCCCGTGCCAACTTCCTCCACCAAATTTGGTAAATCGCGGTAAGCATCCGGACCGGCTACAAGATCTACTAATTGTTCTTCTTCCAGTAAACTTTGTTTTAAGCGCTCGGCCATGCAACCTAAAATTCCAACCACCAAAGTAGGTTGTTCTTCTTTGCGTTTTTTAAACTCTGTCAAACGATTGCGAACTCTTGTTTCCGCATTTTCACGAATGGAACATGTATTAATAAGTACAACATCAGCTTCATCTACGTTGCGTGTTGTACTGTAACCTTCTTTTGCCATAATGGATGCAACAACTTCGCTGTCAGAAAAATTCATTTGACAACCATAGCTTTCCACATACAATTTCTTTCCGGCAATCGGGGCTTCAAGAACGGCTTCAACCATGGTGGCGGAGCCTTGTAATCCTTCGTCTATAACTTTATTTGTTCCGTGATCGTGAGACATTTCTATTTTTCTATTAGGGTGCAAAAGTAACGACTAAAAAAATGATGTCAAAATGTCAGTTGTTAAGAAATTCTATTGCCAGAGCTTTGGTTTAATTTAAGTAGTCATTTGCATTTTGCTTTTAAATCTGTTTAATTTGCACCGCGTCACAGCTATTTGTGTCGCAAAAATCAAGTTTTATGGGCAAGAATTTAGTTATCGTTGAGTCACCTGCAAAGGCCAAAACTATTGAGGGTTACCTCGGAAAAGACTTCACAGTCAAGTCGAGTTTTGGGCACGTAAGGGATTTAACATCAAAAGGACTTGCCATAGACATTGAAAACAACTTTTTGCCTTCTTATGAGGTAAGTCCCGACAAGAAATCACTGGTTGCAGATTTAAAGAAAAGTGCAAAGGAGGCGGATGTCGTATGGCTCGCTACCGATGAGGACCGTGAGGGAGAAGCTATTTCCTGGCACTTATATGAGGCTTTGGGATTAGAAAAAAAAGTCACAAAACGCATTACATTTAACGAAATCACGAAATCAGCAATCTTAAAAGCGATTGAAAATCCACGTGAAATCAATAAGCCTTTGGTTGATGCACAGCAAGCTCGTCGTGTTTTAGATCGTTTGGTTGGTTTCGAGCTTTCTCCCGTATTGTGGAAAAAAGTGAAGCCTAGCTTAAGTGCAGGACGTGTGCAATCTGTTGCAGTTCGATTAATCGTTGAAAGAGAAAAAGAAATTTTAGGTTTCAAACCTGAAAGCTATTATAAAGTAACTGCAACATTCAAAAAAGGGAAAGACGCAATTAAGGCAGAACTTCCTAAGAATCTTGGGACAGATAAAGAAGTTCAAACATTATTGGAGAACTGTACGGGAAAAACATTTTCAGTTTTAGATGTTCAGAAAAAACCGGCTAAGAAAACTCCGGCGGCTCCGTTTACAACTTCAACCTTGCAGCAAGAGGCCAGTTTGAAATTGGGTTACTCCGTTTCAAGAACTATGCAGGTTGCGCAGCGTTTGTATGAATCAGGAAAGATTACTTACATGAGAACTGATTCAGTGAATTTGTCTGAAACGGCAGTTCGCGGAGCAGAAGCAGAAATTAAATCGGCATACGGAGCGCAGTACTCACATCCTGCGAAATATTCAACTAAAAGCGCAAATGCACAAGAGGCTCACGAAGCTATTCGTCCTACTGACTTTGCGTTGCATACACTTACAGATTCGGAAAACGACGAGAAAAAATTGTACGACCTGATCTGGAAACGTGCAATTGCATCTCAAATGAGTCACGCCGAGTTGGAAAGAACCACTATTTCTATCGGAAGTAACGGTTTGTCGGAGGTTTTTCACGCAAAAGGAGAAGTAATCAAGTTTGATGGTTTCTTGAAGGTTTACCTGGAAACTTCATTGGATGACGAAGATGAAAACGAAACGGAAGGATTACTTCCTGCTGTTGAAGTTGGAGAAAACCTGGATACACAGTTAATTCGTGCTACTGAACGTTATTCACGTCCTTCAGCGCGTTATGTTGAGGCTTCTTTGGTGAAGAAATTAGAGGAATTAGGAATAGGCCGACCTTCAACTTATGCGCCGACCATTTCTACAATCCAAAAACGCGGATATGTAGAAAAGCAGGAAAGAGAAGGTGAGACGCGTTCTTACAATGTTTTTGAGTTGGTCAACAATAAGATCGACAGCTCAATCAAAACAGAAATAACAGGTAAAGAGAAAAACAAACTTTTTCCTACGGATATCGGGGTTGTAGTAACCGATTTTTTAACAGATCACTTCGAACACATCATGGATTACCATTTTACCGCTGAGGTAGAAGAACAATTCGATGAAATTGCACGCGGAAAGATCAATTGGACTGACATGATCAGTTCTTTCTACGGCCCGTTCCATACAAGTGTTGAAACAACGCTGGAAACTTCTGAACGTGCTACTGGCGAACGTGAATTGGGTGTTCATCCGGTTTCAAACAAGAAAGTAATAGCAAGAATTGGCCGTTTCGGACCAATGATCCAGATAGGTGACGAAAAAGAAGATGGCGATAAGCCACAGTTCGCTTCTTTACATGGAACCCAGTCGATACATACCATTACGCTTGAAGAAGCGCTGGATTTGTTTCAGCTGCCAAAAACTTTGGGCGAATATAAAGGGAGCACCATAGAGGTGAGTGTCGGTCGTTTCGGACCTTATGTGAAATTCGGAGATCAATTTATTTCGCTTGCTAAAAACGAAGAGCCGATGGGCGTTACTATGGAACGCGCCGTTGAACTGATCGAATCAAAATTGCAGGCAGATGCGCCGATCGGAACATTTGATGGTTTACCTGTTCAGAAAGGTGTCGGCCGTTTCGGACCATTTATCAAGTGGAATGGGGTATTTATCAATGTGAGTAAAAAATATGATTTCGATAATCTTTCTCAAACAGATCTTGAAACGTTAATTGCGGATAAACTTCAGAAAGATATTGACAAAGTGGTTCACGATTGGAAATCCGATGGAATTCGCGTTGAGAAAGCACGTTGGGGTAAATCGGTAATCTTAAAAGGCAAAATCAAAATTGAATTACCTAAAACGGTTGATCCGGAGACTCTGACCCTTGAAAAAGTGAAAGAAATGATCGAGAAAAAATCACCGGCAAAGAAAGCCCCTGCGAAAAAGGCTGCTGCGAAAAAGAAATAAAGGAATTGAATAAAATTAAAGTAGGGGTAAGTTGCGACTTACCCCTACTTTTTGATACATCTTCAAGTTTTCAACTTTTCATTCTTCATTCTTCGTTCACTTTGATTCGAAGTCGATTGCTTAAGTGCGTTATTTTTGGAAAAAAGATGCATGAAGGACCTTTCGATATATTTTCAACCCGTTTCGAACGACTATTTGTCGGCGCGGGGCCTGGGATCACATTTGTTGATTCATGTGGAAGGCTCTTTTCCACAATTGAAATCGAAAGGAATCGCATTGATGTATGTTCCGGAATACC